>JAMCTA010000055.1 GCA_023381895.1 Chloroflexota bacterium | reverse complement strand
GGAACACTGCTCTGGCGGATCTCCTGCGCGAGCCAGCGCTCCCCGCCGTGGCACCGCAGTGGACCCGTGCTAGGTCTGGCGCGGCGTCGCAGGCCTCTCTCTTCGAAAGCTCTTAGGCTTCTGAAAGCACCGTGTGCCCTCCTGCGAGGATCCGGGAATCAACGCAGATTGAGGCGACGTCCCTGGTGCGCTTCCTGGATGGGGGATTATCCGCCCCTCGGAGGGGTCCTAGCGAGATGGTCGTGACGGCCCTGGAGGGGCGCTAGACCCTTCTCCATCAGAGCTGAAGCTGCGGCGGCGGCTCAGCAGCCAGGTGATGCGGCCACGGGTCAGATCGTACGGTGAAAGCTCGACGCGAACACGATCACCGACCACGACGCGGATGAATTTCGTCCGCATCTTACCGCCAATGTACGCCGTTACTAGAGGTGCTTGGGCGTTCGGAGCCCCCGTTGGTGGGTCAAGCTGTACACGGAAGTAGCCGTTGGAAAGAGCCTCGGTAATTGTTCCTTCGACTTCGACGCCCGATTCTTTCGTCGTGTTCTCTCCTATCGTCTATCCTCTATCATTCGTGCTGATGGCACTCGCCGCAACTTGTGCTGGGAGACCTCATCAAAAGGCCACACAAGAGGTCCTGATGTTCCGCTGCGCAGCACCGCTATGGTACCACGACTCGCTCTGGCGGGTTCCGAGCGAAGGGCCTGGGACGTTTGTGAGCCCTTGCCATCTGACATTGGTACAGTAACATCAACCGTTTGGTAGAGAGGTTAGGATAAAGATATCGTGGGGATCAGACGTAGCCGCATTGTCCTGGCGGTGCTCGTTGCCCCTCTGACCCTCTTGGCTGGCTGCGGAGTCAGCTTTGGAGCGTCTCACGGTAGGGTCGTTCAGGCAGCTACTCTGACCCACGCAATCACGGTCACGTCAACTGTCACTGTGCTGTCTACTGCCGTCGTGTCATCAGTGACGACGGATACCAAGACGGCGACGAGCACGGCTGTCTCCACCGTGACGGTATACCCCACTCCTCTCCCGACGCCACAACATCGAGCACGAGTGACGCCTACCCCTCTTGCTAAGACTCTACCGGTCTCCGAGGCTACTCAGGTGACGCTCGACCTTCTCGCCTCACTCTTGCGGGATCCGAGTGGCCATTCGAGCATCAACGAGCTCGGGCCAGACATGCGCACTCTAGTCCAACAAGGGCAGGGTGAAACGACGCTATTGAACATTCCCCACCTATTTGTGCGCTACTATGCAGGGGCGGCGGTGCTCCGTGCAGGTGGGCGCGCTGCGACGGTTCAGGTGCAACTAACGCTTCAGGGTGGCGCCCGCGTGACGCGTATGGTGACGCTCGTTCCTGAGGGTGGCAGCTGGAAGGTCGTAGATGTAGCCCCCTACGGTGGGTAACGTTCGCGGCACAAGTCCTCAGTCTTAGGCAGCGCTTTTCACAGGACGTGAGTGTTGTGGGAGGTGTTGACACTCCTCCAGCGCTGATCTATCGTTGTGACGGTCATTCGCTTACGCAGATGTGAGCCGGCGGAAACGAGGAAAGGGCGATGTCAACACACCTCACTGTTCAGCAGGTGGCAGAGAATGCTGGCGTCGATGTGGCACAGGTGCGCAAGGCTCTCCTGGCGCAAGAGGTAGAGACCCCTTCCTGGGCCTTCGGCAATTCGGGCACTCGCTTCGCTGTATTTGGCCAGCCTGGCGTCCCCCGTGATCCATTTGAGAAGCTTCAGGATGCGGCGCAGGTGCACTGCCTCACCGGCATATGCCCGTCCGTAGCAATCCACATTCCTTGGGACAAAGTGGATGATTACGGTGTGCTGAAGCGTGCGGCTACTGAGCTCGGGTTACGTATCGGCGCCGTCAACCCCAACGTCTTCCAGGATCCAGACTACAAGTTTGGAAGTGTGTGTCACTTCAATCCGGCAGTACGCCGGAAAGCAACGGATCATCTGCTGGAGTGTGTTGAGATCGCTCGTGCTGTCGATTCGAAGCTGCTGAGCCTCTGGTTCGCCGATGGCACCAACTACCCTGGTCAAGCAAGCTTTCGAGAGCGCAAGCGCTGGATGGTCGAGTGCCTCACCGCGATGTATGCGGTGATGGATGCAGACATGCGAATGCTCGTGGAGTACAAATTCTATGAGCCAGGCTTCTACCACACCGATCTGTCGGACTGGGGGATTGCTCTTGTGGTGTGCCAGCAGCTGGGCCCCCAAGCTCAGGTTCTCGTAGACCTTGGTCATCACGCGCAAGGTGTGAATGTTGAGCATATCGTCGCGCTGCTCCTCGAGGAGCGCCGGCTTGGTGGTTTTCACTTCAATAACCGCAAGTACGGCGATGATGATCTCATCGTGGGATCGATCAACCCTTATGAGCTGTTCTTGATCTTCAACGAGCTCGTCGCGGAAGAGCAGGCGGGTGGCGCGCGTGAAGTCGCCTACATGCTGGATCAGTCACACAACATCGAGCCCAAGATCCCAGCCCTCATCCTCTCTGTCCTCAACGTACAACACGCCTATGCCAAAGCCCTCCTTGTGAACCGTGAGGAGTTGCACCGAAAGCAGGAGCAGGGGGATGTGATTGGTGCGATGCAGGTGCTGCAGCGTGCGTACGAGACGGACGTCCGTGAGTTATGTGCGGATGTGCGTGAAGAGCTCGGGGGCGTGCGAGATCCTCTGGCGGCTTACTCCGGCAGCGGCTATGCCGAGAAGATCACCCGTGAGCGACAGGGTGGCCGGCAAATGGGCTGGACTTAAGCACAGGTTTACGATCGCTTGCCTATACCCCCGGTGGTAGCATGGCGATGGAGGAAGTTCCTCTAGCACCAAGCCAGTGGGAGCAACGACCGTGCCGCGTTTCGGTTTCCGTAGAGCCCAGTCCAAATCCGACTCTGTAGCTGATGGGCTCAGTACCCCGCCCGTCCTGGTGACCGAGGCAGTCGTGCTCCAGGCGCTCCGTTCCGTCATCGACCCGGACTTTCAGCGCGACGTTGTATCTCTTGGCATGATCAAGAACCTTCAAATTGCGCTGGGGGACGATGGGGTTCGTGTACAGTTCACGTTTGAGCTCACCACGCCCGCTTGTCCTTTGCGCGATGAGCTTGAGGCGCAAGCGCGCACAGCGGTGTCTGCTGTTCCAGGAGTGTCTCAAGTAGATGTGCAGATGACTGCGAACGTGCGCGCCCCTTCAGGTGGACCACACCGGGCGGAACTCAAGGGCGTGAAGAATGTGATCGGCGTTGCCAGTGGCAAGGGCGGCGTGGGTAAGTCGACGGTTGCAGTGAACCTCGCCTGTTCTCTAGCACGCAGCGGTGCCCAGGTCGGCATCCTCGATGCCGACGTGTACGGTCCAAGCGTCCCGACGCTCCTGAGCGTGCGAGACGCCCCACGGGTGCTCGAAGATCGCATACAGCCTCTCGAAGCGTACGGACTGAGAGTGATGTCTATGGGCTTCTTGATCTCTGAAGATGAGCCTATCGTCTGGCGCGGCCCGATGATCAGCCAGGCTGTGACGCAAATGATTCAAGAGGTCGAGTGGGGTGATCTGGACTACCTCATCATCGATCTCCCTCCAGGAACGGGTGACGTTCAGCTCACGACGGCTCAGGTGCTCAGCCTTACCGGTGTGGTCATCGTTTCTACCCCACAGCACGTGGCGTTGGGAATCGCCAGTAAGGCTTACGGGATGTTCAAGCAGCTCCACGTGCCGATCCTGGGATTTGTTGAGAACATGAGCTATTTTGTGTGCCCTGCTTGTGGTGATCGAACCGACGTGTTCAGTCATGGTGGTGCTCGCCAGCTCTGCGAGCACCTGAAGGTCCCCTTCTTAGGC
Organism: Chloroflexota bacterium; assembly: GCA_023381895.1. Next base: position 13,718 of record JAMCTA010000055.1, on the reverse strand, counting down.
GAGATTCCGCTCGATCAGGCGTTGCGTGAGAGTGGCGACGAGGGCCGTCCGGTCACCGCTAGCGATCAGCCTTCACCGCAGCGGGATGCGTTCGACCACGTAGCGCGAGCGCTTGCCCGGCAGGCCAGCATTCGCGCCGCACGTGTGCTGCCTTTGCTACAGGTCCAGGAGCGCTGACGCTCGTACTATTCACACAGGCCATTCGGCGTCAATTTCGTCCTGGTAGGCGTGAACTGTTCTATCGAGGACGTCTCTAATCTTGACTGCGGTATGCACGTAACCGGATTCATACACAGCCAGCGGTAGTGCCAAGGTCTTGAGGCCTTCATCGCCGTCGACCTCTGGTGATCCACCGGTCCGCACAGCTTGGAAGAAATCGTGGAGTTCGATGGCGAATTCGTCGGTCACGCCGCCGGGGAATAGTCGCTCGCGCTCTGCAGGGCTCAGCCACGCGAGATGCTCTTCCTTCAACTGATCGAGGGATCGCTTCTCGCCACCCTTTGTCGTGAGCTCGCCCCCATTCATGAATAGGTGGTACACCGCGTACTGGCTGTGGGTCCCGGTGTCTTCCAGAGATCCCTCGCTGCCATAGAAGATAAGGCTGTTCGCTCCCTGACCAATGAGGCCTGCCGACCACGTCCAGCTGCCCACCAAGCCACTCTCAAACGTGAAGGTTATGATGGCGGTGTTTTCTCGACCCTCACGAACTGTATTGGCGCCGTCTGGGCCGAAGCCTCGCAGCTCTGCGTAGACCTGCTCCACTTCGCCGAACAGCATGCGAATGGTGTCCATGAAGTGGAATCCGCTATCCACCACCATGGCCCCACCAGACATGCGCCGGTCGGCGCGCCAGTTTTCGCGCACAGGACGGCGCTCGACTGCTGGTGCTGCCGCGCTTGCCGCTGGGCGCTGTACAGGGGGCCGGGGGCGAACATCGTGGCAGAAGAACGTCCAAGGATCACCGATCAACTTTGCCTGATTGATTGCCCACGCTGCCGCCCGCTGGCCGGGCATCCGGCGCATAGGAACAGCGAGTGCCAGTATGCGCCCCGCTTTCTCCCCAGCATCTACCAGAGCTCGTCCTGTCTTCATGGTAACCGTAAACGGCTTTTCGAGTACCACGTGCAGTCCGGCTTCAAAGGCCGCAATACCTGCCACGTGGTGAAGACCGTGTGGCAGACAGATGTCCACGGCGTCAAGGGAGGTATCGGATAGCATCTGCCGGTAGTCCTGGTAGACCAGCGGACGGCGCCCAAGATGCTCGGCACACCAGTCAGCGGCGATTTCAGCGTTGACCAGCGCCGAGTCCGCCACCGCATGCACTTCGACATCTTGGTCGCGACCGGCCAGCCGGAGACGCTCTAATGCCGGGAGGTGCCGGTTCCGAGCGATTCCGCCGCAGCCAATGAGTCCCAGCTCCATGACCATTCCCCTTCCTTGCTCTCTTTACTCTTCCACTATTTGGGAAAGCGGGCTAGCTTCTGACCGGTAGCACCAGTGGCTGGCGCGTGCGTCCTGCCGTGTAGGCCGCCTCTGCAAGCTCCACCGCCTTGAGGCCGTCCAGGCCAGTGATCTCCGGTACTGTTCGTTGGAGTACCGCCTGTGCGAACAGATCGAACTCGTGCTCATAACCATTTCTGGCCTCCAGAGTCGAGAGATCGATAATGACCGGCTCCGCAGCATCATAGCGCTTCCACTCGATTCGTCCCCGACGGCCCCAACCTTCGTAGCGGATCGCACCCTCAGTCCCTTGAATGAGGCCAGAGGTACCTCCGATCGCACTCGTCGTGCTGCTGTAGAGGAGGCCGATCGCGCCATTCCGAAAGCGGAGACTGATGAAGGCGAGATCGCAGTAATCGTGGTCGGGGTGGGAATAGTTGTCCATCTCCGCATAGACGCTTGCGACGTCGCCGCAGAGGCAACGCAGGAGGTCAAGCTCGTGTGCGTTGATCTCCATCAGCACGCCGCCTGATGTGGCAAGCCTCTTGCGCCAGGGAATCTCGAAGCTGCTGTCACGCCCTCCGGACAGGCGCGTGACGAAGGCGCTCAGTGGTGTGCCGATGCCACCCGAATTGACGATCTCACGGATCTTGAGGAAAGGTGAGAGGTACCGGAGCACTTGGCCCACCATCAAAGTGATGCTAGCCTGCTCAGCAGCCGCCAGCATCACCTCACAGTCAGCAACAGTTGGCGCTAGAGGCTTCTCGCAAAAGACGTGCTTCTTCGCCGCCGCCGCCGCTTCCACCATCTCCCGGTGGAGAAATGGGGGGCTGGCAATTGAGACAGCATCGATTGCATCATCCAAGAGTAACTCGTGGTAGTCACGTATCCAGGGCACACCAAGCCGGCCGGCTAGCTCCCGGCCTCGACCCTCATCGGTCTCGGCAACGGCGACGATCTTAGCATTAGTGAGGCCGCGCACCGCATCTGCGTGCCCACGACCCATCCCCCCAGCGCCTATGAGACCGATCCGAACAATCTCTGTCATCGATTTCGTCGCTACCTTTCTGTGGCGAGCAACTAAGCTATCCTTCGCAAGCTGCCATTATGCTGTCGAACACCACACGTGACACTTGCCGCATCACCAGGCGTGTTGCGGCGTCATCTGCAATCTGGTCACAAAAGATGCAGAGTACGTAGGAGAGCGTAGGAGTGTAGACGATTGCAGCGTCGTGGCGCGTTCCCGGGATCCAACCGGTCTTGTGAGCAACCTCTAGGACTGGCAGTGCTCCTACAACGTCGGGACGCTTGGTGGGCAGGAGCGCGGGAATCTCATCGTTGAACTGTTGCCGCTTGAGAATGGCGACTGCCTGTTCGCATGCCCAGCGAGACACGATGCTACCCTGTGCAACACGCGTCAACAGTGCCCCTATCTCGCCCACGGTAAGGGTGTTTCTCTGAGCCATGCCTTCCCGCCCCACTTGGAGCAGATGATGTACACGAGTGATTCGTAGTCCCCAGCCTTCAAGGATGGCGTTGATTTGCTCCATACCCAAGCGATTGATCAACATATTCGTTGCGGTGTTGTCACTGACACAGATCATGAAGCGTAGGAGGTCCCAGATTGACAGTGATATACCGGAGGTCAACAGCTGGAGTGCCCCTGAGCCTCCCACGATGTCGCTCGTTGAGAGCGTGAGCCGCTCGTCAAAGTTAAGAAAACCACGATGGCCTAGCTCGAAAGCAGCGAGCATGATTGGTAGCTTGATGATGCTCGCCGCATAGAAGGGATCATCGCTGTTCATAGTGAGTGGTTCAGAGAAGCAGCTTGGTGCGTAGAGATAGAGTGCGTAGTGTGCCGGCGACGTGCGGAATATGTCGAGGAGACGGTTGCGGAGAAGGTCATGAGCGTCACTACCCACCTATCGCTCACGTCCTTCCGGCCGCTAGTGCCAACGTGTGAAGAGGATACGCAGACGCGGCCTCCGTGTCTAGTTGAAGACCAAGTCGTAAGAGTGCTCAGGAATGAGGTTGATGTCCGTGGTTGTGGAGCGCCACTTCACCGTCGCGACCTTTGTGGTGAGAGGAGACCGAGTGCTGCTCTTGCGTCACCGCAAGCTGGAACTCTGGTTGCCGCCGGGAGGACATATCGAGACCAATGAGCTTCCTGATGTGGCGGCTGTCCGGGAAGTTCTGGAGGAAACAGGCGTTCGTTGCCGGCTGCTCCCCGGGCTCGATCAGGTGAGCGTTGATCCACACGGTCCGCTCCTCCTGGCACGACCAGAAGGCATCCAAGTTGAGCAGATTGCTGAGGGTCACGGGCACATTGATCTGATCTACGTCGCAGTCCCAGAGTCTTCCGAAGAACTGGTCCTCAACGAAGAGGAAGGAACGGCCGTTGACTGGTTCCCCGTCACGCAGCTGGCCGAGCTTGGAGCCACAGAGGAAGTGCAAAGATGGGCACGGTACGCGGTTCGTGTCGTGCAGCAGCGGATCTTGCTTGCGGTGCGGCCTTGATCGTAATGCGCTGACTTTCCTTGCTACGGAGCGTACAAATGCCGCGTGAGTCTGCATCGTGAGAGGTGAGGAGCTTGCGGTGCGCTCTCCCCGCCCTTAAACGAAACCACCCTGGGATCTGGTCCCAGGGTAGCCTTCGCGCGCACCCGGAAGGCAAAAAACCGAGAACGCTAGCTCAACAAAACTCTGAGCATTACGGCAAACGATGTTGACACTGAGAGTGTACCCGCGACAAGTGTCCTTGACCAGAGCCCGTGACCAAAGCTTTACAAATTCTTCATCGCTCATCACGCATTCACTGTGAGCGTTGCGTACTATCGTCTATCGGATATTCCTACTCCGGCGGTCTACGGTTTGCAATGTGCGGGTGACGTTGATCTCTCGAAAGGGTTTGGGTGGGGTGATAGAGCAGTCAGCAGCGAACCGGTCGATGAACTTCCCCTTTCGGGCGGCACTCATTGTCCTCGTCTTGTTGGTCGCAGCTGGTGGTGTGGTGTATGCCATTCGGACACGCACTGCCACCCCGGCTGGAGCTTTGTATCAGACGGCAAAGGTCAAGCGAGGCAATATCGATGTTGTCGTTTCTGCGACGGGACCAGTCAGCGCAGCACAATCCCTGCCGCTGACGTTTAAGCAGAGTGGGCACATCGCCGCGATTGATGTGGCGCCCGGTCAGAAGGTGAAGGCGGGGCAGGTGCTTGCGAAGGAAGACACGACGGATCTCGAGAATGCCCTGAAGCAGGCTCAAGCTCAGCTCGCTCAAGAGCAGGCTGCACTGGAGAAGGTCATGACTGGACCAACGCAGCAGCAGATTGACGCGGACAAACAGGCTATCGCAGCAGCCCAGCAGAACGTCGCGAATGCGCAGAAGAACTTACCGCTCGTTGAGCAGCAGAACGCCAGGGATGCCCAAATGGACTCAGTGGCGCTGGCGAATGCTGAGCAGTCGCTCTCCGATGTCCAAGCCAACTACAACGCGGTGAAGCAGGAGGTGGATAAGGCGCTGACCGCAGATCAGGTGGTAGTGGCCAACGCGCAACAAGCTCTGGACAATGCGAAGAAGAGCCAAGCGTCAGTACAGCAGCAGGTAGGCGTGGCGTTGCAAGGTGATCAGACGGCCTTGCAAAATGCGCAGCAGGCGGTGCAAAATGCGCAGCAAAACTTGCGGAATACACAGACGATTGTGCAGAGTGGCACGCCTGTTGAGCAGCAGCAGCTAGCCCAAGCAAAAAATGCTCTGTACACTGCGCAGGTGGCGCGGGATAATGCCTGCGGCTCGAATTCCCCGAGCGTGTCAGCGGGATGTAATACCGCCCAGGCGAACGTCAATACTCAGATGACAGCTATCAACACCGTGCAAGCGCAGATTGCCCAGTCACAAGCTCAGGCGCAGCAACAGCTGACTCAGGCGCAGCAGGCAGTGACGACAGCGCAGGGCAATTTGCAGACCGCTATCAATACTGCCAATGCCGACAAGGTGAAGCAGGAAGCATCGAGCTTGGCGGCGCAGCAGGCAGTCGATAGTGCAACTGCCGCTCTGAAGACCGCCCAGACGAACCTGGCGTCTGACCAAGCCAAGAATCAGGGACAGTTGCAAGCGGCTCAGCAGCAGATCAATACAGCGAATGCATCTGTGCGGAGCGCCCAAGCCGTCCTTGCGGACCAGCAAACCAAGGCTGCGAGCGCAGTGCAGGCATCCCAAGCGGCAATAGACACCGCCCAACAGGCCGCCAAAATGGCACAGTCAAATCTTGCTATTCTCACGACCCCACCGACGCAGGCCGATATCGATAGTGCGAAGGCTGCTGTGGCGAACGCCCAAGCTGCCGTGGCTGTGGCTCAGTCAAATCTGAATGCCGCGACGCTCGTCTCGCCGATCGACGCTACGGTTGCGGAAGTCAATGGGGCTGTAGGCCAGTGGCTCACGGGCGGACCAATCTCGGGTACCAGTACAGCGAGTGGCTTCATTCTCCTCAATACACTCAGTGCCCTACAGGTGATTGCGCAGGTCAATGAGGCCGATATGGCCAAGATTCAGATCGGAAACCACGTCGACTTCACGCTTGATGCCTTTCCCAACGACACGTTCACTGGGAGAGTAGCGATCATTCAGCCTCTGGGCATCATTCAGCAGAACATCGTGAACTACGATGTCACGAGTACCATTGAGTCCACGACGGTGAAGCTGTTGCCTGGCATGACGGCGAATGTCAACATCGTGACACAGCAGAAGAACAATGTGTTGACGATTCCTGTCGCTGCCATCACCTATGCTCAGTCCCAGGTCCAGCGAGCCGCTGCTTCCGGCACCCCAAGAGCAGGCTTTGCACGTCCGAGCGCAAGCGCCCAGACGGCGACCACGACGAATGGGGCAGCTCGTTCCGTAGTAGGCGGTGGGCGTGCCAGCGGGCAGAGTGCCACCACATCGCGGGCTCCAGTGTACGTACTGGAGAATGGCAAGCCGGTGCTCAAAGTGATTGAGACTGGTCTGAGCGATGGTACCAACATCGAGGTAGTCTCTGGCTTGAGCTTGGGGGACACGATCATCACCGGTGCTGGAGGAGTGCCAGGAGCTGGAAACCGCACGGCTCCTGGCTTCCCTAATCGGGGCTTCGGTGGCTTTGGAGGCTAAACGGGTGATGTCGTCAATGCCTGTGCCTAATAGTCAAGTTTCACCAGCGCTCGGCGTTCCGGCAGCGACCACGCCGACTATCCGCGTCGAAGCGCTCGCGAAGGAGTACCACGTGGGCTCCTCCGTGGTTCGGGCCTTGCGCGGTGTCGATCTCGAGGTGTACTCCGGAGAGTTCGTAGCAGTGATGGGACCATCGGGGTCTGGGAAGTCGACTTTCATGAACGTGGTTGGTGCCCTTGATCGCGCAACAACCGGGAAGTATTGGCTCGATGGTGACCTCGTCAGTAATCTCACACGAGATCAGCTGGCTGCCATCCGCAATCGGAAGATCGGCTTCGTCTTCCAGGGCTTCAATCTCCTTCCTAAGCAAACGGCACTTGGGAATGTGATGTTACCGATGCTCTATGCTGGTGTTTCCAGCCATCTGCGTCACGAGCGAGCTCGGCAGGCTCTGGAGCTCGTAGGCCTGGCTTCGCGGGCGGACCATCTCCCCAGTGAGCTGTCGGGTGGCCAGCAGCAGCGCGTGGCGATCGCGCGGAGCCTGGTAAATGATCCAGCAATCATCCTGGCTGATGAGCCCACCGGAAATCTCGACAGCCGGACCGGCGTAGAGGTGATGGCCACGCTGCAAGAGCTCAACGCATCCGGCATCACAATCTTGCTGGTGACGCACGAGACGGACATCGCCAGCTTCTGCAAGCGGAACGTGCTCTTCCGCGATGGACGCATCGTTCGGGATAGTCCTGTCGCCGAGCCGAGGGACGCTCGAGAAGTGTTGCCGCTGATGCCGGTGATTGGCCAAGAAGAGGAAGAGCAGTGAGTCTCACGACCCAGCCCCATTCTGGCTCCAGCGTAGCAGCTCCGGAGGCCCGAGACCGGCCTTTGCCGCCGCTCACAGTCAAGGGGAGTAGCTCGCTCGCCACGACCATTTCCCAGAGCGCACTGTCAGCCCTTGAGGCTCTGGTAGCGAATAAGCTGCGCTCTTTTCTCACTATGCTCGGTATTATCATTGGCGTTGGAGCCGTCATCGTCGTCATTGCTATTGGTCAGGGCGCGAAAGCCTCTGTTGCTCAGCAGCTGTCGCGTCTGGGCACCAACATGGTGACTATTCAGCCCGGCAGTACGCAAATTGGCGGCTTTGCAACCGGCATTGGCGGTCGTCCAACCCTGACGGACAGTGACGTTCAGGCTATTGAGCGGCAGGTGCCGGATATCGTTGCCATCAGCCCAGTGGTATCAGGTGTCAACCAGGTGGTCTTCAACGGTCAGAACTGGAGCACGCGCGTTCAAGGCGTGTATCCGGACTACCAGACGATTCAGGACTACAGCACGACGAGTGGCGCCTTCTTCACACAAGCAGATGAGGCCGATGCCGCTCCTGTTGCACTGCTTGGCCAGACTGTGGTGCAAAACCTCTTCCCCAATATGAGTCCTGTGGGACAGAGAATCCGCATCCGGAACGTCATTTTCCAGGTCATAGGTGTGCTCACCCCGAAGGGGAACAACGGTTTCTTCAACCAAGACGACATCGTGCTGATTCCCTACTCCACGGCAGAAAATCGCCTGTACGGCCGGTCGACGGTCAATCAGATTCAGGTACAGGTCAACCATGCCCAGAATATCGATACGGTCATCAACGATATCACTAGGGTTCTGCGCCGGAACCACCACCTAGCGTCGTGGCAGCCCAATGATTTCATCGTGCGCAATCTGCAGCAAATCCTCAGTGCGGGCCAGGCCACCGCCAACACGATCGCGACGCTCTTGACCGCAGTAGCGGCCGTGTCGCTGCTGGTGGGCGGCATCGGCATCATGAACATCATGCTCGTGTCGGTCACGGAGCGCACGCGTGAAATCGGTATCCGTATGGCGATCGGCGCGCGGGCACAGGACGTGCTGCTCCAGTTTCTCGTCGAAGCAGTGACACTCTCGGTGGTTGGTGGCGTCATTGGTATTGTTGGCGGGTTCGGATTCATCTTCGTCATCGCCCACTTTGCACAGTGGCAAACGTTGGTGGTTCCTGCCTCCATTGTGCTTGCCTTTGGATTCGCTGCGCTCATCGGTATCTTCTTCGGCTACTATCCGGCGCGCACGGCTTCGCGGCTCGATCCGATTGATGCACTGCGGCACGAGTAGACACGAGCAGAGAAGAGCACACCAGCGGTTCAGATGATGGATGGGAGCGGGAGAGAGGTTGTGCGTGTTTAGTGGGAGTTGCGAGGACGCAGTCGAAGTAGTCAACTTCCACGAGCCGCAGGCTGTTTTCCACTGATCAGCGAGCTCCTGCTGCCGCAAGAGACCTCAGTCACAACCATATGGGCCTTGCCAATTACGACGCAGCGGCAGTGTCACCGTCACCTGCTACTTTCTTGTACATTCAATGGCTGCAGCGTAGCGCAGCTGGCGGGAGATCGAACAGGAGGCGACAAGTTAAGATTCTAGGCAGAACCACCAAGTGCGTGGCAGTGTAGGAGGAGTTGGACGGTAGATGGCGGTTTCAGCCGGAGAGCGATCAGCGGCCCAGGCAGCGAATGTGGCTCCAACACCCGGAGCAGCGGCTACGGCAGAAGAGAGCACGCAGCGCGGCCCTGTGCTCGTCGTAGCAGCTCATCCCGACGATCCGGAATTCGGGCTCGGTGCCACACAGGCTAAGCTCGTTGCAGAAGGGCGTGACATCCATATTGTCCTGGTAACGAGTGGCAATGAGGGAGGAGAGGATCCTTCGGTCACGGACGAGACGCTCATGGCAACTCGTGAAGAGGAGCAGCGCCGCGCTGGTGCTGTGCTGGGTGTGAAGACTATCGAGTTCTTGCGCCAGCCAGACGGACGGATCTTGAACGACCTGGATCTCCGCAAGAAGATTGTGCGTGCCATTCGTCAGTACAAGCCGGAAACTATCTTCACCCACGACCCGATGAACTTCTTTAGTGAGGGTGGCATCAATCATCCTGATCACCGCAACGTGGGACACGCAACACTGGATGCGATCTTCCCGGGTGCTGGGAATCCGCGGTCATTTAGAGAGCTTCTGAGCGAAGGGCTGCAGCCGCATAGGATCAAGAACGTCTACCTGTTCTTTACGGCCAATCCGAATGTTTGGATCGATGTGACTGGGTACGTCGAGAAGAAGGTGGAAGCTCTTCGTCAGCATGCTTCTCAGATCAAGAATCCAGATGATCTGCACAAGCGTATGAATGAAGGCATGACTCGCGCTGGCGAAGTCCACGGCGTCGGTGCGGTCGAGGGATTCCGGCGAATCGTGTTTCGACGCTAGCGGCTGTCCCGCGAGAGTGCGTACCGGCAGACGGGTGACCGAGTGGGAGCAGCCACCGCGCCTGCTTGAAGGGGGTGGTAAAGCAGGGTAGCGTCAGGAGACCGTTTCCCCGGCAAGGGCCTCGTTCGATGTGCTCTCGATCTCGACCGGTTAGGCGCTTCTCGTCCAAGGGCTGTCGTCGAGACAGAAGACGGATGGCAACGCCGGGCTATGCCTTCGAGCGTGGAATTTAGGAGCAGAGCAGTGGCGGAACGCTGGAGTCTCGTTATTCGCAACGGCATCGTCGTCGATGGGACAGGTAATCCCTGGTGGCGGGGTGACGTTGCTATCGCCGGTGATCGGATCGCGGCGCTCACTCGTCCAGGTCTCATCGCGAGCGAGTCCGCGGATACCGTCCTTGATGCAACGGGGCTCGTCGTGAGCCCGGGATTCATTGACATCCAGAGCCATTCCAACTTGACGCTCATGGTAGATGGCCGCAGTGTAAGCAAGGTGACTCAGGGTGTGACGACGGAGATCATGGGGGAGACCTGGACACCAGCTCCCATTGGCGGACAGTACCGTGAGCCACTGCCACACAGCGTGTATGCAACACACTTGACTGAATGGCGAGACCGAGCACTGCGATGGGGGCGATTCTCAGACTGGCTTCGTGCCGTGGAAGAGGCTGGCGTCTCTCCCAACGTCGGATCTTTTTTGCCTGCTGGAACGTTGCGCCAGTTTGCGATGGGCATGGACGCGGGTACACCTGCGCCAGAGCAGCTCGAGGTGATGCGCCGGGTGATGGCGCAGGCCATGGAAGACGGAGCGTTTGGTGTCTCGTATGCTCTGATCTATCCGCCAGATGCCTATGCCACAACCGCTGAGATCGTGGAGATCTGTAAGGTGGTGCGCCAGTTTGGTGGAATCTACATCACACACATCCGTTCAGAAGCAGATCGCATTTTCTCTGCCGTCGAAGAAGCCCTGCTCATCGGGCGTGAGGCAGATGTGCCGGTCGAGATCTACCACCTGAAGGCGGCGGGGGCGGCGAACTGGTACCGGATGCCTTCTGTCATCGCTCGGATCGAAGAGGCACGCCGTTCTGGCCAGGATGTTACTGCCTGCATGTATCCCTACACTGCTTCAGGAACTGGACTCTCCGCTGTCCTGCCGCCGTGGGCGTCTGAGGGCGGCAGACTCTATGACCGGCTGCAGGATACGGCAGAACGGGCACGTATACGCCGCGCCATGGAGGATCCGGAGGGAGGTGCTGAGATGCTCTCTTCTGGTCGCGATGCTTCTGGAATAATGCCCCTTGGGTTTGAGCGTCCGGAAAACAAGGCCTATGCCGGACGGCGTCTTTCTGAGATTGCCGCCGGGCGTGGACAAGACTGGATCGAAACGGTGTTTGATCTGTTAGCGGCGGAGCGGCAGTCAATCGCGACGATCTACTTCTCCATGAGCGAGGCTAATCTGCCATTGCAGCTGCGGCAGCCATGGGTGACCATTGCGACCGACGCAGGAGGCCTTGATCCCGCCTGGGCTGCTCCTCACGGTCCGGTCCATCCGCGGGCCTATGGTACCTATCCGCGCGTTCTCGGGAAGTACGTGCGTGAGAAGCGGGTATTGACGCTGGAGGATGGCATACGGCGGCTCAGCGGCGCCGTTGCTCAACGTTTGGGCTTGCGCGATCGCGGGTTGCTGCGCGAGGGTTACTTCGCTGATGTTGTGATCTTCAATCCTGCTACGGTGAGCGACCGTGCCACATTTACGGACCCACATCAGCTCTCCGTTGGCATCCATGACGTCTTCGTCAACGGCGTGGCTGTCGTGCGTAATGGCGAGCACACAGGTGCCAAGCCGGGGCGCTTCGTCCGCCCATAGAGGATTTGGCACGGACCGTCAGCGAGCGCGACGCATCTAGCCGGCCATCTCTCTCTCAGCCTGAGCTACGGCCGGATTACCGTTCCGTCATCCATTCGTATCGCCTCCCAGGCACCGTTGTAGCGATGCTCAGGGAATGGGTACTTAGCTGCGAGCGCCTCGTTAACATCGATTCCCAGTCCTGGCTTCTCATTGGGCCACATATAGCCATCGTGGATCTCGGGACATCCAGGGAAGACTTCTCGTGTTTGACCTGGGAAGACCGTCTCCTCCTGGATACCAAAGTTGTAGCACGCGAGATCCAGGGCAAGATTTGCTGCGTGGCCGATTGGAGACACGTCCCCCGGCCCATGCCACGCCGTGCGCACACCGAAGAACTCACAGAGGGCAGCGAGCTTGCGGGCCGGGCTCAGCCCCCCGATCTGCGAGATGTGAACGCGAATGAAGTCGATGAGGCGATCTTTGATGAGCGGCACGTACTCGTTGGGGTTGTTGAACAGTTCACCCATCGCAATTGGTGTCGCCGTCTGCTGCCGCATCAGCTGAAAATAGCCCACGTCTTCGGGGGCGAAGGGGTCCTCCAGGAAAAAGAGTTTGTAGGGTTCGAGGTCCTTCGCAAGCCCGATGGCTTGAATCGGCGGAATGCGCTCGTGAATGTCGTGGAGGAACTCCACTCCGTCGCCAAACACGGACCGCAAGAACTCGAATAGCGGTGGTGTCTGGCGGACGTAGGGCGCCGGTTCGAAGGTATGAGTATGTGGGGTGATCTTGCTGCGCCGGCCTACTTCGACACCTCGGACGCCGTACGTGGTGTATCCCTCGACTGCCTGCTGGACGCGCACGAAGCGGTAGCCTCGCTCAAGGCTCTCGCGAACTCGATCGGCAATTTCTTCGCGGTCGCGGCCAGACACATGATGGTAGAGGGCTGCGGCTTCACGGCATTTCCCACCAAGCAGCTGATAGACCGGCATGTTCGCGTGCTTGCCCTTGATGTCCCAGAGAGCCATGTCGACACCGCTCAGGGCATTGCCAAGGACCGGGCCATTGCGCCAGTAGGAGCTCACGAACGAAGATTGATAGATATCCTCGATTTGTTCGGGGTCTTTGCCGATGAGGAATGGGCGTAGATAGTCGTTCACGGCACTGGCCACTGCGAGTGGTCGCTGAGTGAAGGTCGCGCACCCCCAGCCATAGAGACCTGGCTCGCTCGTTTCCACCTTGACGACGGCGAGCCGGATGCCATTTGGCGCAGTCAGCACGACCTTCACATCGGTGATCTTGAGATCTGGCACTCCTCGTTCGCTCATGCCCCACTCCGCCCTTCGAGCACTTCACCGTTCTGACCCGCACTGTCGAGATCGATTGTAGTGACCGTACGACCTTCCTGCGAGAGAAGCGCCACGGTCGATTGCCCACGTGCCGGCGAAGTGGTAAATAGACAGTCTTCTTACAACCGGTGGCGCTGTCTGGCTCTTATGCCACGCACGATACTTGTCAGCGTATCTTTTACCGTGTCTTCAACCCAGGTGCAGGATAGTCACCAAGGTGTACTGCGCAGTGCGGAGTGGCACTTTTCAGAAGTGCACGCATAGCGCGAAGTCTGTGAAAGGAGTTCACTATGAGTGTCACTGGAGTCCCCAGGGCGGTTGTTCTTGGCGGTGGCTTTAGTGGTTTGGAGGCAGCATTTCTCCTCCGGCAGCGGCTTGGTGACAAGGTGGACCTGACGCTGATTTCCGATCAGGAGGAGTTCATCTTCAAGCCCAACACCATCTATATTCCGTTCGGCTTGGATCCACGTTCACTCACCATTCCTCTGGCGCCGCCATTGAAGCGGAAGAAGATCCAGTTCGTACAGGCGCACGCTCACGAAGTAGACCCCGTCGCAAAGCGCGTGGAAGCCGACCACGCTGCCTACCCGTACGACTACCTCATCGTCGCCACGGGAGCGACGATGCGTCCTGAGGAGATCCCGGGCCTCGGAACATACGC
>JAMCTA010000071.1 GCA_023381895.1 Chloroflexota bacterium | reverse complement strand
GGGCGCTGCAACGTAGAATGGCACCCCATTCTCCCTGGCCAGGACGGCCACAGAGTAGGTGCCAATCTTATTGGCGACGTCGCCGTTCGCCGCGATGCGATCCGCGCCCACGACGACAGCTTGAATGTGTCCTCGTTGCAGAAAGTGTCCGGCCATATTGTCGGTGATGAGTGTTTGCGGAATGCTGTCTTGCATGAGCTCCCAGGCGGTGAGCCGCGCTCCCTGAAGGAAGGGGCGTGTCTCATCCACAAAGACGTGGATGTTACCGTGCCGCTCCCAAGCCGCTCGAATCACACCCAGAGCAGTGCCGTAGCTGACGCAAGCGAGAGCGCCAGCATTGCAATGAGTAAGGATGTTCGCACCGGGCGGAATAAGCTGAGCCCCGAATTGACCGATAGAATGGCAAGCCGCCTCATCTTCCGCAGCGATCGCTTCAGCCTCTAGGAGGAGAGCGCTCCGGAACTCGCCGGGCGGCTGCTGAATGAGTGCGAGAGCTCGTGCCCGCATGCGCTCGAGTGCCCAGAACAAGTTGACGGCTGTTGGGCGAGTGGTTGACAGCTCTTTGCAGGCGGCTTCGACAGCGGCGATGAGCGCGGGCGTATCACCTTCAGCGATGTGGGCGGCGAGAGCGACACCAAACCCGGCAGTAGCACCGATTGCCGGTGCTCCGCGCACCTGCATAGAGCGAATCGCGTACGCCACCGTGGTGACGGTAGCACAGGTCACGACTTCGACTACCGCGGGGAGAAGAGTCTGGTCGATCAGGCGGACGCTACCACCTTCCCACCAGACAGTCTTTCCCTGGTACGTGGTCGCGCTCACCTCGAGATCTCCCCAACTCTGGAATATCCCCTGGGGGTATCGCCAAGCTCACGAGTAGGCAATGACTGCCTCAACCTGGTAACCCGAGAGGGCTTGGCGCCCGGGCAAGAACTTTAGCTCAACTAAGAAGACGGTACCAGCGACGATGCCACCCAACCGCTCGACGAGCTTGATGGTGGCTCTACAAGTACCTCCGGTAGCGAGGAGATCATCAACGATGACGACACGTTGTCCAGGCTGAATTGCATCGCGATGCATCTCGACAGTGCTTGAGCCGTATTCCAGGTCGTACTCCTCGGTGATGGTTGCGGCAGGGAGCTTGCCAAGCTTCCGCACGGGCACAAAGCCAACGCCGAGCGCGTACGCTACGGGGGCACCAAAAATAAACCCACGCGATTCCATCCCGACGATGGCGTCAGGACGAAGGAACCGGCAGCGCTCCGTGAGCAAGTCGATGGCATCGCGGAAGCCTGGCCCATCCTGGAGCAGAGTTGTAATGTCTTTGAAGAGGACACCTGGCTTGGGAAAGTCTGGAATGTCACGAATCTTGTGCGCGAGCGTTTCGGAGGATATCGCCATCGGTGCGGGTTCTTCCCTTTCGCTCGTGCTCACCAAGCCTATGCTACTGCGCTAGTATCACATCTCGTTCTCTTGGCGGTCAACGTTGTGGCATTCTCCGGCAGGCGTTGCCAGCTTGTTGGTTGGGCGCCTCCAGGCCACGCTGCTCGCCCCACTGTTCGCGCGTTAGGATCAGGTCGACCTTCTCGTGCGCTTTGTCTCCCGGTGGCTGCGGCACACGATGACACAGCCGGAACCCCGCCCTCTCGAAGGCACGGCGGCTGCGCGCGTTGTAGTCGGCGACATCGCAGCCATAGATGGCGTCTGTCCCCTCCCGCTCGAAACCGAACTGCGTGAGCAGCCTGAGCGCTCGCGTGCCGATACCTTGCCCCCAGAAGGTTTTCTCACCGATGGTGATGTCGATACGCCGCACGTCTTGGCCAGAGTGCTCACGAAGGATGCGTGGCAGATTCATCTGCTGCAGCTGGCACTCACCGATGGGCCGGCCATCGAGCTCAATGATGAAGTAGTATGCTTGCTGCGACACGGAGCGGTAGATGCACTGTACGTCCTCTAGAGTGCGGCTGCTTATGTCGTCGCCTTCTGCATAGTAGAGCACTTCAGGATCGTTGTTCCATCGGTACAGGAGTGACCAATCGGCCTCCGTCATAGGGCGTAGCACGAGGTTCCCACTCCGAAGCGTTACGTCGTGCCGCCTGAGTTGCACTGGCATAGACTTCTCCAGTCTCCCGGGCATCCCCAGCAGGCGAGCGCGTCTGCTCGATGCTGGCTACATTGACTCGCGATCCGTCTCTCCGTCGATGGACGGTCGTGCGATCCCACCACGGCAGGTCCGGCCGTGGTGGATGATGCCACTCACGTAGCGCAACTCTCATTGTAGTATTGAGCCTCTTTCACCCGAGCATCCGTGTATTGCGCTCCCCAAAGCTGACGAATACGATCCTTGTGTACGGAAATAGGGCATCGCTGCGAAGCCCTATGAGAGTAGCGGAGAGAGCATAATGGCAGAGCCACTGCGAGGAATTCTGGTCGGGTTGGGTGGACGGGGTCGGTACTGGCTAGGGAACGGTCTCCGCCATCCAGACGTCACCTGGGCGGCGGTTGTCGAGCCAGATGAGGGCAACCGACAGCGTGGTATCGCGGTCGGAGCACCGGCTAACCGCCTCTTCGTGAGCTTAGATGACGCGCTCGCTGCGATGCGTGGCGAGGCCGACTTCGTGATGGATGTGACGCCCCCCGCTGTGCACGAGGCGGTTGCGCAGCGCACGTTCGCTGCTGGGCTCCATTTGCTTGGTGAGAAGCCGATGTCCGATGATTTCGCTGCCGCGCGGCGGATGGTGGAGTTGGGGCGGCGAGCCGGGAAGCTGCACATGATCACCCAGAACTACCGTTTCGGACCGCAGCCACGCACGACCCGGCGCGTGCTCGCACAGGACACCATTGGGTCCGTGGGGCACGTGGACATTGCTTTCTACATGAACTGGGCCGACAATCCGGGATCGCACTACGTTCTCTTCCCCTATATGTTCACGAAGGACATGGGTATCCATCACTTCGATATGCTGCGCTATGTTCTCGCTGATGAGCCAGCCGCGGCACAGTGTGTGACGTGGAATCCTGCGTGGGGCTGGCATAAAGGTGACGCTTCCCACGTGGCAGTCTTCACGTTTGTTAGCGGTGTCCACGCCGTGCATCGCGGCGTGGGGTGCGCTGTCGGCACTCGGACAACCTGGAACGGCGAGTGGCGCATCGAAGGCCCTAGGGGCACGATCACGTGGGAGGGAAACGACATCTTCCACACCCACCTTCACCGCACTGAACACCCCGTTCGGGAACAGGTATTCGCCGATCGCTCGCCGCTTCCTCCGAACCAGGATCCTCTGCTCACCGAGTTCGTTGCCGCGGCCCGCGAGGGGAGGCAGCCGGAGTGTCACGCTGCAGATAATCTGCGCAGCCTCGCGATGGTTGAGGCGTGTGTACGCAGTGCACAGCGCAGCGGGGAGCGCGTGGATATTGCCGAAGTGCTGCAAGGATAGCCTCCGCTCCTTGGAGTGCGTGGGCCGCACAGAGCCAAGCGCGGCAGGTGCCCCTGCGCACCGAGTGCCGTCGTGTGCGCTCAGGCGTGGACTGCGTCGCCCGCCGCGCTTCCTGCCCAGTCGGGAACGGCTACAGGAAACCACGGTTGAATAATGGCAGCAGTGTCTCTCACCAAGAGGCGAGCAGCCGGTGGGATGTCGCGGGCAAAGGCAGCTGGTGTCGACTGCAGAGCGGTGATCCGCTCCAGCAGCCGCGCCGGTTTGGCCGGAATTCGTTCCAGTTGTTGACTGAGCCAGCGCATGCCTGGGAAAAAGCGCCCGTGGAATATAAAGAGGGCGCAGAGCAAGTGCGTGATCACGTCATCGATCACCGTGTGTAGGAAGAGACTGTCGCCCCGCAGCGCCGCCTTCTGGAGGTGGTACAGCACCGGTAAGCGCATCTGTGTGAACTGGTGGGCGATAACCTGCTCGCAGAATGCAGATGGGGGCTCTCGGACCTCGCTGCGCAGTGCTTCTAAATCTGATGAGAGCGGAGAAAGCACGATGCCATCCTGCAGCCAGACGCAAGGAGCCCAGAGACCATAGCGGTCGGGGATGGCTCGATCAACCTCCCCTGTGTTGAGCGTAGCGTCTACCGCGTGTACGAGGTGCTCTACGCTCACGTGAAGCAGTTCGACCTCGCGACCATTCACGCGAAAGCGGTCGACTGCGAGACGGCTGTAGTGCACTTGCTGAGGTGCTGGAGCAAAAGCATCATTGAGCTCGCGGCACAGCACGTAACGTTCTGGTCTACCGGGAATGGTATGCCACACGCAGAGGATATCGACATCGGAGAAGTAATCGGCATATCCTCGGGCCACGGACCCTACGACGAGGATCCCCGCCAGATCAGGGCGTGGCACCAGCGCATCCTGGATGCGGGCAATTTCAGCGCTTGCGAACAGTCCCCACTCGCCCATGACCTGTGTACCTCTCCGGTGGCATTGTACCGACCATGGCAGGCATCCCATCGCTGAAGGCGCGAGACCACCTCTTCATCAGCCTCTAAGCCCTTCTTAAGGAGGATGTGCTCCTTTCTAATGCTTGTCTAATGGCGTTCGCCTAATCTTTGCACAGGTGGAATGGAAGAGTTAGAGCGTGAATAGCGTAGTGCTTGGGCAGGTGCTGGTGGTGGTGACGGCGCTACTACTCGGGAAGTATGCCCGATCCAAGAAGCCAGAGATGCAGTCTGTCGTGGTCCGACAGGGTCCAAGCAAGCGCCACCCTCGCAGGGCAGATGACTAGCGAAGAGAGGGCATCCCGATGCTTGTACGAGCAGATTTGAAGTGCTACGCTTGTGGCCACGTTTCGGGCCAGATCGAGGGCGAAGAGAACATGCCTATCTCTCAGGGCAAGATTTACGCGACATCTCCCCTTGGACTTCCGAAGCGGCGTCCCGATGGTCGCCTCACCTGTGTCCGTTGCGGCGGACCGCTCTATCTGGACGACATCACGTACATCCGTCCCCGGCCGGTGCGCTCCTTTGGAGTGTCTGGCTCCGTGACCCAGCGACCGGTGGCAAAAGCAAGCTAACTCTCCCTTCTCCCTCCCCTTCCCTTCACGGTTGTGGGGCTCGCTCCCGTCAAGCGAGCCCCACAACCCGTTAACGAGAGCGCAAGATGGCTCCCAGCGCGGCCAGTGGTGGCGAGTGAGGCCTCGTCAGACGTGGAAATCGGACTGCCGGGCGGCATCGTGTGCAGGGCGAGCAGTCACTGAGAAGAGCGACTCCGGATGCTGGTCTTGCTGAGCTTCCACAGCGAGTTGACGGCGCTCGATCTCTCGTAAGAGGTGGCCGAACAGCACTGACACCGCCGTGAGGGTCACAAGCATGTCGAAGCCAAACATGATGCCGCCACCGATGCGCTGATCTGTCAGTGATGAGATCCCCAGCTGTGCTAGCGCTGTGGAGTCGTCGGGATAGAGCGGTCTGGAAGAAAACGCCAGGAAGAATTGACCGAGCACTAGCATTGGCAAGTGGCAGAGCACGAGAAACACAATCTTGGCCAGTTCAGATTCACGTGGCCATACGCGTAGTGGCTCGACAATCGCCCACCACAGCAAGAGGCCGGCTCCAAGGTAGCTTGTGTGCTCGGCGATGTGGAGTGGCAGCACGTCGCTGGCAGCAGCGAAGATCCAGGGTACGTGCCAGAAGCCAACCACGAGATTGAACACGGCGAAGATCGTGATGGGGTGCAAGAGCAGCCGCATGACCCGGTGAAGCAGACGGTTGCGCGCGAGGGGCCGGATGGCGTTCCTGCGCCAAGTGCGAGGCAGAGAACGTAGGAGTGCTGGTACGGGTAGGCCGAGCAGCAACAGAGGCGGCGCGCCCATCAAGAGCAGCATGTGCTGCAGCATGTGCGCCCAGAAGTACTGGCCCGCCAAGGCGTCTAGCGGCCACAGCAAAGCCAGCACCAACAGGAGTATCCCGAGGGCGAAAGAGAACACCGCCGGCAGAGGCCAGGGCACCCGGCTATCGACCTGGCTACGATGGTATAGGGCGGCGTAGGCCAATGCAGCAGCAACGATTGGCAGAAAGATGGAGGGGTCGAGGATCTTCAGGACCTGATGCATAGCCAGTCCTCACTGCGCCGGTGTGGTCCGAGCCTCTCCTTGGGCAACTGTACCGCGAAGCTTCTGCCCGTGGTGTACGCTGGTCAACAGATCATGATGCCTGGCCGAAGAGATAGTGGCCAGGACGCAAGAGCGGCTATCTGCCAGACTGGGCGGGACTACCGGCTCGATGCTCACGCATCCGATCATCCGGGAAGAGGACGAGGAGCGCAAAGATGAGGACCGTCAGTACGTGGACGCTCGTGCACCAGAGGCAGATGACACCAATCGTGAAGAGCTCTGTGTAGATGAGATAGAGCACGGCTCCCACGCCGCCGATTGCCCACAACAGACGGAGCTGGGGAAGGATGAGGCGCTGTCCGGCAAGGAGCAGCAGGAGCATACCCAGAAACCAGGCCACTCCAAAAAACGCAACCGGGATGCCGAATACGATGGAAGCGGGGCTGGTTATGACACGCTCGCAGTTGACGAAAGTGCTTTGTGAGCAGTACAGAGTGACCTGTGAGGAGAGGTGCACGGCGCTCAGGTAGAGGGAGATTCCTAGGCCTACCACGGTGAGCACCAGCGCTGCGCGGTGAGGCCACGGTCGAGACCAGTGCTCCAGCGCGTCTTCCGTGTGCGTGTGTTGAAGGTCTGCCACGAGATCTGCCCTACGGCAAGCTGATTGCATGAACGGCTGGGACGTTGCACACCGATGCTGGCTGACCGCCATCGATGGCGCAGATCGCCGCAGTGAGCGTATTCGCCGTGCCAAGAACTGCTTGAGCGGTGGCGTTGTTGGGCTGTTGGATCGCGTTTGCGATGTCTTGCCAGTTCTCCCCCTGCAAGATCTGCGGATCGAATGGCGCTCCACTCACGATGAAGTGATTGCCGAGGTCCAGGAAGGGGATCGTCCCGGCGGCGCTTGCTGCCACATAGGGAGGGCCATCGTAGGTACTGATCAGGGCCTTCTGCGCCGCTGTCGGTGTTTGCAGGGGTGCGTACGTGTTGCCAGCGAGCTGATTGGTCTGCTCTTCGACGGAGACGAAGGAGATATACGGGCTCGTGTACTGTGCCTTGTAGAACGTGAATGTGGGCGTTGACGGGTAGACGTCCGCGCTCGATGACGTCATCAACTTCAGTCCGGTGAATGAGCCGAAGCGGTTGAGCGTAACGACGAGAGCCCAGCGCATCGAAGCGCAGTAGGGGCAGTATTCCGCACCGAGGTAGAAGATCTCGGGCTTGCCAGAGCTGTCGCGAAGCGGTGTCCCGTTGACCAGGATGAGCTTGTTGGCGAACGTTCCCTTGCCTACGCTATTGGCCGTCGCCACAGGGACGTGCGTGACGCTTTGCAACACGCTGGCGGGCACAGGCTGATTATCTTGGTTGGCCAGGCTTGGAGCCGTGACGGTGCGAGTCACCACGAGGGCGATGACGAGCACGATGATCACGGCAACAGAGATGATGCCCAGGCGTGAGATGCCGCGCCCTTGCGATGGCCGTCGCTGACTACTCACCGCTCGAGACGGAGGCGTAGCGCGTGTTGGGGCTGGCGAGCCCTTTGCGGGCTGGCGCGACCCTTGAGAGCGAGAACCGGTGCGGGAAGGCATCAACGAGGTTCCATTTCATTCGGTAGCGGTCGACACAACGCGCTCTCGCTAGGAAGAGCGGCCAGACCAGGCTCCAATACACTGTTATATAGTACCTACCTACTGCTGCCGGCCCGCACCCAGTCGGGCTATGAGGGGGTTGGAGCGGGCACGATACGCGGCAACTGCGCTGGTCCGAACAGGTAGAAAATTGCGGTTGCTGGACCGCTCGTGGTGTTTGCTGGGCGGTGAACGATGCCTGGTATCTCTTCCCAGCACTGGCCGGAGTGAAGCAACTGCGAAGGCGCCCCCCGGATCTCCATCGTGATGGTCCCAGTGAGGACGCAAAACAAGCCTGGCCCGTTGTGGGTATGCCAGGCGCCCGCATAGTGTGGAGGATAGTCCTCACGATCGAGAGTGACGAGCATCTCACCGTTGGCGGCGGCGAAGCGCTGCTCATAGAGCAGCGCCGGCGTAGGAAAAACAACGGGATGATTTGCGCCTTGGACAAGTGCGCAGCTCGTGAGGAGCAGGGAGACGGTCAGACAGGCAACGGTGCGGCGGGCCATCGATGCTTCTCCATTGTTTGAGGGTACCAGCCGGGACGCTACTGCCGAGCCGGTGACTGAGAGGGCGTGTGGCGACACATTGACCATAGTGAAGGCGGACGCGTACACTGAGAGGCTGTTCTGATGAACACATACTCTGTGGATCCTTTTTAAGGATACTGGTTTAAGGATACTGGCGATCAATGAAGCGAACGTATCAACCGAAGCGTATCCCCAGGCGCCGTGAGCACGGGTTTCTCAAGCGCATGGCAACATTAGCCGGCAGGCGCGTGCTAAAGGCGCGGCGATTGAAGGGGCGGCATCGGCTGACAGTCGTGTAGCTTATTGGCAAGCTCCTTGACCCTGGCAGCGAGTCACTAGTGAGCAACGGCAGGAAAGAGGAGTCGTGGTCGATCGTGCGCATCGCGTCCGGCTACGCTCAGACTTTGCACGCATCCGGCTATCTGGACGGCGCGTCAGTCATCCCTTGGTGCGACTGCAGTGGGCCTCCAATGGCCTCCCGGTCACGCGATTCGGCTTCGTGGTTGGTCGAAGAGTGGCGCCGCGGGCGCACGATCGTAATCGTGTCCGCAGGAGACTCCGGGAGATTGCGCGAGGCACTCTCCCCCACCTCCCTGATGGCATCGACATCGTCTTCATCGCCCAGGCTGGTGCCGTGGACGCATCGTTTCATGAGCTGTATCAAGCCGTTGGTGAGCTGTTGGCGCGGTCGCGTCTGGAGCGCAGACTCGCCTCGCCAGAAAGAGCCGAATGATGCGATGGATCGTTCTCACGTTGATTCGAGGGTACAGGTTCTTCCTGTCGCCCCTACTGCCTCCGGCTTGCAAATATAGGCCAACGTGCTCCGAGTATGCGTATGAGGCCATCGAGCGTTATGGTATAGTCCGAGGCGGAGCCAAGGCTCTGTGGCGTATTCTGCGCTGTAATCCATTCAGTAAGGGCGGCTACGATCCTCTTCATTAGAACACTTTTCCGGCCCGCCCGCTTCGCGCAGTAAGGCAGAACGGTCCGATTTCGAAGGAGGCACCTCGCACTGTGGGGACCTTGTGGGAAACCTACGTCATCGGCCCCATGACGTGGGCGCTTACTCAGCTGGCTCACTTCACCGGTAGTTACGCTCTCGCGATTATCGTCTTCACCGCTTTCGTTCGTCTGGCGCTCTACCCCCTGACGATTCAGCAGCTCCGCAGCTCGCGCAAGACAATGGCGCTGCAGCCGCAGATCCAGGAGCTCAAGACCAAGTACGGCAACGATCGCGTCAAGCTCAATGAAGAGACGATGCGTCTCTATCGTGAGAACAATGCCAATCCTGTCGCGGGGTGTCTTCCGACACTCATTCAGTTCCCTATCCTCATCGCGCTTTACAGCTCGCTCAACGCGCTGATTTCGCAGCCGGGCATACACGCCAGCTTTCTCTGGGTCCAGAATTTGGCGCTTCCCGACTTTTGGTCAGTGACGAATCCTGTTACCCAACAACAAGTGCGGAATGGATTCTTTATTCTTCCTGTGCTCGCGGCGGCGTTGCAGTGGATACAGCAGCGCATGATGATGAATCCGATGGCGAGTCAAGATCCACAGCAGCGCATGATGAACCAGATGATGCAGTTCATGCCGCTGATGGTGCTCTTCTTTGGCTTTCGCTTCCCCGCGGGCTTGGCACTGTACTGGGTGACGAACACCTTTGTGTCGGTTGTGCTGCAATACTTCGTGACAGGTTGGGGAACGCTACCCCAGGTCGTCCCGGCCTTGGGCCGGATAGCTTTCCCTGGAGCAGGCATCCTGGCTGGTGGGTCGCTTGTGGGCGTGCTTCCCAGCAAACCTGAGAAGCCAGCTCGCTCGGAGAGTAGTGCGGAGGCAAGCTCTCAGGAGGGTCCAAGGCCGCGCTCGCCTCGTTCTGCTCGCTTGAATGGATCGCCGGTGGCGAAGCAGCCGACAGACGGCACGAGCTCCGGTAGCGTTCAGAGAACGCGCCCACCCAAGTCTTCGGCGCGCTCAGTGAATTCGGGCCCGGGCCGGCAGCGTCCGTCTCCGGGCAGGAGACAGGGGAGTAAGTAGGAGCTTATGGACCGCGTCGAAGCGACAGGAAGAACGGTAGAGGAGGCGGTTGCCAATGCGCTCCTCCGGCTGCGAGTGGATCGCAGCGCGGTAGACATCCAAGTGTTGCATGAGGGCAGCCGGGGGCTCTTGGGAATAGGGGCGGAGGATGCCCGCATCCTCGTGACGCTGAAGAGTGTCGCCGAAGCACCTGTGTCCCTTTCGGAGGGGATGGCGAGTCGCATCGAGGATGTCGAGGCTGCTGAGGATGCTCGGCCGGTGCGCAGCACTCGCCAGCCATTGCGGCAACTGGACAGTGACGAGGATCTGCCGGATACGCTCCTGGATGCCGGCGAAGAGGATGAAGAAGCTGACGTCGAATTGGCAGTGGCCAGTGACGAGCTTATCGAGACGGCTCTCGGCATCCTGCAGGAGCTCCTCGAGTTGTTGCATCTGGAGGGCGAGGTGGAGGTCCGCAGTCGGAGCTACCCCCTCACGATCAACGTGCACGGTGAAGATCTCGGTATCCTCATCGGCCACCACGGTGATACGCTGGCAAGTCTGCAGCTCCTGGTCAACCTCTTGGTTAGCCGTAAGATGGGGCGGTGGACTCGCGTTGTTGTCGACGTAGAGGAGTATCGTCTGCGCCGAGAACGCACCCTGCGTCAGCTTGCCGCGCGAACAGCCGAGCGCGTGCACCGGACGCGTCAGGCCGTCACGCTCGAGCCCATGCCGTCAAATGAGCGGCGAGTGGTGCATCTCGCGTTGCAGGGCGACCGGTACGTATCGACACACAGTGTTGGTGAAGGCGACAATCGCAAGGTTGTCATCTCGCCACGCTCGCGATGAGGACCAGCGCGACGGAGAATGGCTTCCATCTCCTCACCCAGGCTCCTGACTATCTTGTGTTGGGCCACATCACGTTGGACCGGACCTCGTCGGGTTACGCCTTGGGAGGCACCACGTCGTACGGAGCCCTGACAGCACAACGGCTCGGCTATCAGGCGGCGGTGGTCACGACAGGGGCGCCATCGGAGGCAGACCTCCTCGAGCGGGAGGGTGTGCTCATCGTATCGGCATCTTCGCCGCACCCGACTATCTTCGAGAATGTCTACCAGCACGGGACGCGCTTGCAGTTCTTGCGCTCGCGGGCTGGTGACGTAGCTACTACGGGCATGCCTCCGAGCTGGCACGATGCGCGAGTCGTGCATCTTGGCCCTTTGACCCAAGAACTGGACGGCGAGGTTGCGGCTGAGTTCCCGCGGTCGCTCATTGGCGTCACCCCACAGGGCTGGCTCCGAGCCTGGGATGGTGATGGACGAGTGCGAGCGACCGATTGGGTGCATCCTGAGCTTGTGCTGAGCCGCGCCGACATCCTCGTCTTCAGTGAACAGGATGTCAATGGCGATGAGGCGACAATGAATCGCTACGTCTCGCTCGCTAGGGTCGCTGTCGTGACACGTGGCGCACGCGGTTGCTCGGTGTTCTGGGATGGGCAGTCGTGCAGCTTGCCGGCCTACAAAGTCCAGGAAGTCGATCCGACAGGCGCTGGTGATGTGTTCGCTGCTGCCTTTTTCCTGAACTATGCTGAGACGCACGACCCTTGCGTGGCTGCCAATTTCGCCAATTGCGTGGCTTCCTTCGCAGTCGAGGCCCCTGGCACGCTTGGTATTCCGCGGCGCGAGCAGGTATCCACCCGCATCAGCGCTGCCTATGTGCGCTGACTCTTGAGGTAGAGGTCGGCGGCGGCCTTCAGAGCCCCCAGTCCGAGAGTAGCGCAGCGTACCCGCGATACCACGATCTCGCGCCCCATGTGGTCGACGAAGTCCTCGTAGTTCATATCCTGGACTTCTTGGGGTGTTTTGCCGACGACCATCTCTGTGAGCATCGAGGCACCGGCCATCGAGATGGTGCATCCCTGACCTTCGAAGCTGGCTTCACTGATGTGGCCATCAGGCCCAAGGCGCAAGTAGACGGTGACTTGATCACCACAACCTGGGTTGCCGCCCTCAGCCCTGCTATCGAAGGGATCGAGTACGCCTTTGTGGCGAGGATGCTGGTAATGATCGAGGATTTCCTCGATGTAGCCCTGACGGTCCATGCTTGCCTTTTCCTCGGATAGAAGGAATGCCCTACAGTACTTGACTTGCCCCTGACCTGAATTGTACCGGGGGAGTACTCGGAGCGGTTAGCGCTCGATCGGCACATTGACCAAGGATCCCCACTCCGTCCAGGAGCCGTCGTAGTTCTTCACATCAGGGTAGCCGAGGAGATAGTGGAGCACGAACCAGGTATGAGAGGAGCGCTCGCCAATGCGGCAGTAGGCAATCGTGCGCTCATCGGGGTGGATACCGCGCGATTCATAGATACTGCGCAGCTCATCAGCAGACTTGAATGTGCCATCGGGGTTCGCTGCCGTGGCCCACGGGATGTTCTGCGCCCCAGGGACGTGCCCACCGCGCTGGGCTCCCTCTTGGGGGTAGTTGGCCATGTGCAGTAGCTTGCCTGAGTATTCATCAGGAGAGCGCACATCGACGATGTTGGTGCCGCGTCGTTGCACCGTCGCCAGCACCTCGTCGCGGAAGGCGCGAATACTGTCGTCCGGCTCCTTGGCGTGGTAAGTGGTTGGTGTGACAGATGAGACCTCTCTGGTGTAGGGGCGTCCTTCGACCTCCCACTTCTGCCGCCCGCCGTTCATCACCTTGAGCCTTGACGCCGCGTGCCCATAGTAGCGGAACAGCCAGAGACTGTAGGTGGCATACCAGTTGTTCTTGTCTCCGTAGAACACTAGTGTGGTGTCATTGCTGATACCGCGAGAGCTACACAGCTTCTCGAAGTCCTCGCGGCTTACAAAATCGCGCCGGTAGGGATCCTGGAGATCAGTATGCCAATCGACCTTGACAGCTCCAATGATGTGTCCCAGCTCATAGAGCAGTACATCTTCGTCGCTCTCAATAATGCGGATCGAAGGATCGTTGGGATGGGTTACCACCCACTCTGTGGACACAAGCATTTCCGGATGCGCATAGTCAGCCACGCGGATTCCTCTCCTCTCTACGTACAGGTCTTCGTTGCCCCAGGATAGGCCTGAATCATTGTGACACGAGCGTCAGGTGCCAAAAGTATACCAAATCTATCTACTTCATCAACTATATGCTATCGACGCTGGTGACAGGCTCCCAGGAGTGCGTGCGGGCCGAGCGCTCTGCTGCTTCCAGCACCGCTTGGCAGCGGAGCCCATCCCGGAATGTAGGACCCACGTCTGTCCCTGATTGGATCTCTTCAAGAAACGTGCGAAGGATACGCTCCGTGCCACGGGCAAGATAGTCAGCGTGGTCGAGACCTTCCGGGGGCTGATCAGATGGCAGGAGCTCCCAAGTGTGGTCGGGGCGGTAGAGGCGGCCGGCTCCATTCTCATAGGTCACGGCAGCCGCCTCTCCTCCGATGAGGAGTTGCCGGTGGCCGACCGGAAAGTCTGAGAACTCAGCGCCGAGACGGCTCAAGGCGATGGTCCCCTCGATGCCTCCGCGAAGGCGGATGAGAAGCAGGGCTTCGTCATCGACCGCGGCAGCGTGCGCTGCGCCAGTCTCGGGATCATAGAGCGTGGGCTTGCAGGTACGGAGGCTTGCGCAGACCTCCTCGATAGGGCCTAGGAGAAAGTGCAGCAGGTCGATGGTGTGAGCGCCAAGGTCACCCAGGATACCGGTGCCGGTGCGCTCCGGATCGGTGCGCCAGGTAAAGGGCGGCTGTTTGCCGAGGAGGCCGGTGTTGAAGCTCTGGGCGTGGACGTGGTAGATACGGCCGAGCTGTCCGGCGGAGATAAGCTGACGGACGTGGCCGAAGAACGGGTTCCAGCGGTTGGAGAAGCCGACGAGGGTGCGTAGTCCGGCGCGTTCTGCTGCTTCTGTCATTGCCACGGCTTCAGCGAAGGATGTCGCGAGCGGCTTCTCACAGAAGATGTGCTTGCGATGCTGGACAGCGAGAAGTGCCAAGGTGGCGTGGGAGCGATCGGGAGTGTCGATGAGGACGCCATCGATACCCGGTTGCGCGAGCAGGTCGAGTGGCTCCGTGGTGACGTGGGGGATATCGAAGCGTGTGGCGAAGGCCCGCGCTCTCTCCGGGTTGGGTCCACACACCGCCCGCACCGCAAACTCAGGGATGCGGAGCAGGCCTTCGAGATGGGCGGCGGCGATGAAGCCATATCCAAAGATGCCGAGTCCGATTGTCATCTGTCACTCCCTCGTCGTCTGCGTCTCATCAAGTTACCCATCAGCGATCATGATCATTAGGATACGCCTCATCAGCGCGAGGTAGGGTGGAAAGCTCGCGCTGCGCGTAGAGCACCCGCCCGTACGCCCGCCAGGTGGTGAGCACGGCAGGCTGCCCGGCTGGTTGCAGCGGGTCGAGAAACAGCTTTTCTCCGACTCGAGCGACACGCTTCACTAGCGGAACGTCAGAATCGGTGAGGACGATGACGGTGCTGCCGTCCATAGGAGCCTCACCGCGCTGGACCACGACGACATCGCCATCGAGCAGACCGTCGCCTACGAAGCCCCAGCCAGAGACACGCAAGGCTACGATCCGGGAAGGGTCTTCTGCCATCCGCAAACGAAGAGCAATGCTACAGAGCTGTTCGGGAGCTTGGAGGGGAAGACCGGCAACGAGAAGGCCGGCGAGCGGGATCGCGTAGGGCTGTGCCGCGAGATCGTGTTCCGGCGCGTTGTGAGCGAGGGTGTAGCCAGCCCGGCTAGCTGGATGCGGCGTGAGCCAGCCCTTGCGTTCGAGCGCGCGGATGTGGTCGAGCACGGTCGGAGGCCTGATGCCGCCGAGGTCAGCGCCGAGCTCAGACAGGGACGGCAGCCGGCCAGTGGCGCTCAGATGCTGTCGAATACGACCGAGCACGTCACGCTGACGGGGGGAGAGCGGTTGCACCGGACCTCCTCAACTGCGGCTCCTGTCAGGGTAGCACAGTGTGGGAGCCGTCGATCAATGGTCATTGTCGAGATGCACTGCAAGATATGCTTCGACGAGCAGTGAGACGGTATGCGGCAGTCACCAGTGAGGAAGGCGGCAGTGGCGGGAAACCCGCGCGGGGTGTTCAGCCTCGCTGCCATTCGCTCACTACCGCAGTGTGTAGCGCAGTTGTGCTCTGAGCAACCTGTCGGAATCGCCGAGACAGTTTCCCTGCTCCTTGGGGCGCGGCGGGCCTATCTCACTGGCACCGGCAGCAGCTTGCACGCGGCCCAACTGGGTGAGTACCTCTTGAGGGCGGCCGCAGTAGAAGCGTGGGCCATCCCGGCGTTCGACTTCGTACAGTATCCGCGCCCGTTAGCTTCTACCGACGCGGTGCTTGTCGTGAGTCATCGCGGCAATAAGCACTTTTCAGTGGCCGCGGTCGAGCGAGCGGCTGCCGCCCAAGCGCGCACTGCCATCATCACGGGTAAGCCAACGCGCTATGCTGGCCCTCCGCCGGGCGCGCTCATCGAGACGGTAGAGCAAGAACGCTCGTCGATGCATACGGTGAGCCTGGTGGCCAGTGCGATAGTGCTGGCGCTCATCGCGTCGGGGGTCGCTCCAGCATCCGGGGTCCGGGAGGATCTAGCGAAGCTGCCGTCAGCTTTGATTCGTGCTCTCGCTGTGGAAGAGCAGACTCAGCTCGTCGCCCGCCAGTCGCTGACTCGGCGGGCACGCCTTTTCTTCACCGGCGGTGGCCCTTGCGGCGTTGCTGCCGTGGAGGCGGCATTGAAAGTCAAAGAGGCAGCGTATCTCACCGCCGAAGGCATGAGTTGTGAGGCGTTCATTCACGGCCCGATGATGGGGGTCGAGCCGGAAGATGTCGTGGTGATTCTTGCAACGGAGGGACCCAGCCTCGATCGGGCACGGGATGTACTGCGGGCACTCACGGAGTTCGGAGCAGGAACCTGGTGGGTGAGCAACGTGCCCGCGGGTGGTAGCGCAACGTGGGAGACGGTGCTGCCGGCACTACGAGAAGAGCTCTGGCCGCTTGTGGCGCTGGCGCCGCTCGATCTCTTTGCATATCACATCGCGTTGCTGAAGGGTGCCGATCCAGACGGCTTCCGTCTCGATGACGAGCGCTATCGCCGGGGCTGGCAGGCAGTGACGTTCTAGGTGCCGTCGATGCGCGCTGATGGTATGACAGCGCTATGGTAAAGCAGAGAGAGGTGGTGTGGAATGACCAGAGAGCGACAGGAGAAGCTCACCGCGTACCGCCAGGGCGCACAACAGCTCGTGGCGATGGTGGCTGGTGTTCCCCAGGACGCATGGTCGTTCAAGCCGAGCCAGCAAGACTGGAGCATCGCAGAGATCATCGTGCACCTCACCGACCTCGAAGCCAACCACTACGTACGCTTCCGTACGGTGACTGTGCGACCAGGTGCGCTGATCCAGGGGGTCGATGCGGATGAGTGGGCGAATGCCCTCCAGTACGGCGCCCAAGATGCGGCGATGCATTTGCAGCTGTTCACCTTATTGCGGCAGGCCAACTATGACCTGCTGCGCCAGCTTCCGGACAGTGTGTGGGAGCACCCGCTCGAGCACAGCGAGCGCGGCCACATCACCCTGGAGCAGCTGTTCAATGGTCAGGCGCGGCACATCGCGGCCCACATGGAGCAGATAGAGAAGACGCTCGGCGCCTGGCGACAGGCCCGCAGCTAATCTTCTCTCCGAGCAAGCTGCCGGGAGCCTTTGCCGTGCTCTGTAGCCCCCAAGCTTCTGACCTGAGTGACCTCCTCGTTGGGGGCGCGGTGGGGTGCGCACCGTTGTGATCCTCAAGTGTTACGGTCCCACTCTGTGAGAGAGCGTTGACTATACTCAGCGGAGCAAGCAGTCCCTGGTTGCTCCGGTCTGCAGCGTGGCGTGATGGTGGTTGGCGAGAAGGGCAGCCTGGCAGCGCTTCTGATGCTGCTGACAACCGTGAACCGGCGCTGCGCTTTCCGCTTTCTCTGGGACACTGCGAGTTCATTTCATAGGGCGGCGTGAGTGGGATGGCCGTTGCGAGGGAAGGAGCTGTATCGATGCAAACGCTGGTGTTGCTGGTGGGGGAGAATCCGCTGCCGAACTGGGTGACGCTGAAAGCGCTCACCGAAGTCGAGGAGCTCAAGGACTACCGCCCCGGCCAGGTGGTGCTGCTCCATAGCCCGGAAACCAAGACCATCGCAGAACGCCTCCGAACACTTGACGAGAAATGCCGACAAGAAAGCCGCCCGGAGATACGACTGGTAGACGTCGGTGCGGCCCGTGCACCAGAAAAGATCCATCAGGCTGTGAAGGGGTTAGTAGATGGGGTGGACGGTACTCTTCACCTCAACTACACGGGCGGCACCAAGGCGATGTCTGTGACGGCAGCGCTGACGCTGCAGCAGCAGCTTGCCGGCAAGAGGTCGGTGCAGTACCTCATCTCTTACCTCGATACTGACAGCTACTGCCTGCGGATTCTGACCCAGGATGGCTTCTTACCCAAGCTAACCACGAACGACTTACGTTCGGTCATCCAAATGGGCCTTGACGATCTCCTCCAGTTGCACGGGCTCAGGATCGGTCCCCAGTCTAAGTGCTTTACTGATGATCCTGAGGCCCGGGAGAAAGTGAAGCGTTTCGCCCACGAGCTCCTCGCACTCGGCGAGCCGGCATGGCAGTCCTGGCGGTGCTATGCCAGGAAAACAAAGGGCGATCTATCGGGAAAAGGCAAGCCTAACTCGCAACAGGAGGAATCGGCGGCGCCCCAAAGAGCACTGCGTTTAGATGAGAACGCTCCGTTCCCCCTGCCGGAAGCCGGGGGTATCAAGCATCTGGGTCCGCTCCTTCTGTCCGCCCTCGGGTTTCCACTGGCTGTCGTCGGGCCCACCATGGATCAGCTCTATGGTCTGTTCTGTGCCAAGAAAAAGGCCGTCCGCGACGATGTCGCCAACTTCGTGGACGGCACGTGGCTCGAGTATTTCATCGAAGCGGGGGTAAATGGCTTTTGCTCCGACCGGCACCCGCATTGGCACGTTGCGCGGGGTCTCTGCGCGCTTCCAGAGAAGGAACAGAGCGGTCAGCATCCGGTGGACTTTGAAACGGATGTGCTGGTCCTGGCCGGCTACCAGCTCATCGTGCTCTCGTGCACTACTGCGCTGGACCGATCCTTGCTGAAGAGCAAGGGCTTCGAGGTCCTCCATCGCGCGCGTCAGCTCGGTGGCGGTGAGACACGAGCGATTCTCGTGTGTCTCGAGGATGAGGACAAGTGCCGGGACCTGGAGAGTGACCTCAATGGCGCCTTGTTCAACGGCTCGGACAGACCGCCGCTCCGTGTCTGGGGCAAGAGGGAAGTCCAGGAGTTTGCCGGCCGCTGGCAGCAGTACCTCCGTGAGTTGGGGCTCAACGTATGACCGGACAGCTCTGTCTCACGCTCGTCGATACGAGCAGCATTCAACACTACATCTTCGGCTCCAACCGCCTCAAGGAGAATGCTGGCGGCTCGGAGGTCGTGCGTTTGGCGACGGATGATGCGCTCCGTCAGGCGTGCGAGCGCGTGTGTGGACGGGCGGTGGCCTGGCGCACGGTCACGGACGCGCCCCAGGCGCCGGCGCTACTGCAGGATGGCCCAGAGCAGGCTGCCCTGCTCTTTGCCGCGGCTGGTAATGCCGCGCTCCTCTTTCGCTCTCGCGAAGTCGCCCGGCAGGTGATCACGGCCTGGTCGAGACAGCTCCTTGTCCAAGCGCCAGGACTGCGGGTCGCGGTCGTCCACGAGCCATTTTTCCCTGGTGAGCTCGGTAAGCAGTGGTGGCAGGCCCGCCAGCGCCTCGCAAAGGCGAAGGAAGCGCCGCCCCCGGCAGGACCGCTCCAGGGCATCTCGCTCACGCGCAGCTGTCCGAACACGGGAATGGCAGCCGCGGGCGCTGGTCACTGGCTAGCTGGCTCCGACATCACTGATGATCGGCCCGTCCCCGTGCAGCGAGCGAGCCGGGCGCTGTCGCCGATGGCGGCGTGCCGGCTGGATTGCGCTCCGGCAGCGACCAGACGGCTGAAGGAGGAATTCGGTGACATCCTGGGAGATCATTTCACCTTCCCCGACCGTGCGGAGGACTTGGGTCAGCGGGAGGGGGAGAACTACCTGGCGGTGGTGCACGCTGATGGGAATGGCCTCGGGAAGCGCTTCGCCAAGCTCCTCGCAGAAGATGGAGGAGACGATGGTCGACTGGTGGAACGGATCCAGCAGTTCGTAGGCGACGTGCAGCGCGCTGGCACGCAGGCGCTGCGTGCCGTCATCTCCGCATTGGTGCACGACTATGACAGTCTCGTGAAGGAGAAGTGT
Source organism: Chloroflexota bacterium (assembly GCA_023381895.1). The sequence continues at coordinate 44,150 of JAMCTA010000071.1, read as the reverse complement.
CTACGAAAGACGTGCGAGGAATCCGGAGAATGGCGACTGCCCATCCGTCCACTCGTCTTCGGCGGCGATGATGTGACCTTCGTCTGCCACGGTCGCCTGGGCTTGAGTCTCGCCGCGCGCTATCTGCAGGCCTTCGCCAGCGAGAAGGATTCCGATGGCACGCCGTTCTCGGCCTGCGCCGGTGTGACCATTGCGCACGCGAAGGCGCCGTTTGCCCGTGCCTACAGACTGGCAGAAGACCTGTGCCGTTCGGCGAAGGCCAGGGATGCTGTGGTAGATGGGCCACGGGCCAGCTGGCTCGATGCCCATCTTGCCATCGACGGATTGGAGCTGCCCTTGCACGAGATTCGCGCCGCCCGCGTCATGCCACGAGACAAGGAGGAGTGCGCTCTCGATGGACGGCCTTGGCGGGTCGTTCCCGACGAAGGCGAGAGCCCGAGCTGGTCCGCCGTGCAGCAGGCGATGCGTTGTTTCTCCGGGAAGAAGTGGCCACGCTCGGTGACACGGGAGCTGCTCCATGCGTTCACCGTCAGTGAGAGTGCCGTTGCGATGATGCTCGCTCAGCAACGGAACCGCCCGCTCGACGGCGCCTACGTGGGTGGAACCTCGCCCAGGCTGCAGAGGGATTCTTCTGGCCGCACGTTTGTGCCGCTGTTCGATGCCCTGGAGCTCTACGAGTACTTCTGGGAGGTCTCTTGATGAACTATACCCTGACGGTTGATCTGCTCGCGGAAGCGGCAGTTGGCACGGGGAGCGGGAGTGCCGAAGTCGACCGGGAGGTCCCCATCGACCACCGCGGCTTGCCCGTGATTGCAGGAAGAAGACTGAAGGGACTCCTACGCGAGGCCACACTCGAGGTCTGGGAGGCATTGCTGCAGGCGAGGTTCCACCCACGCCGTGGGGTCTGCCCAGCTCGTGGCCGTCGTCGATCCGAATAGCCGGGTGTCGAGTGTGGAGAGTCTGGACTCTTGGGTCACTTACCTTGAGCACGAGGGCGGGACGCTGTGGCAGCGCATGGCGCTCGATGCGTTCACTTCCGTACGCTCGCAGACTGCCATCGATCCGGAGAGTGGGGCGGCGCGTGACAACACTTTGCGCAGCACACGCGTATTGCGGCGCCATCTGCGCTTCCAGGCTCCGGTCACACTCTCCGATGATGAGGGGGACGGTGACCGCAGTGAGCGGACGCTAGCGCTGGCCGCCGCCGCGTTGCAACGTCTAGGCACGTCGCGTAATCGTGGCTTCGGCCGCGCTAAAGCGGGGCTCTGGAAAGGTCGCGAAAACCTCACTGAACGGCAGCTTCGATGGCTGGACGGTGTAGCACGGAGAGGTGTAGCACGGTGAACAGCAAGTCTTTGCTCTGTCTACCTTACCGGCTACGGCTCGACGCGCCAGCACTCGTCTCGGGGGTGACCGGAGATCCTAACACCGTCAGTGGCGAGCGCTACGTTCCGGGGGCGAGTATCTGGGGCGCTTGCGCGACGGAGTGGATCTCCCGCAAGGGGCTAGGGACACAGGCGCATGCCAATGCCGGCTTCGCCCGGCTGTTCCTCCAGGGTGCGCTGCAGTTTCTCAATGCCTACCCGCAGCTGGAGGGTGATGCAGAGCGCTCCTTGCCGCTGCCATTATCGCTCCGCAAACCGAAGCACGGCACAGGCGACTGGATGGACCTGGCCGCCTGCTATGAGGATGGTGAGGATGCGGATAGCGAGCCGGAAGGAGCCGAAGCCCGCGTCGAAGGCTTTGGTCGGCTCCGGCTCTCTTGCGAAGACGGCGGCGACCGCGGTGTTGGTGTGCAGGTGGCGATGCGCGCCCGGCTCGTCACGCACATCGCCCGTTCCGATCGCCTTCTCGCCCGCCCCACGGCAGAGGACGAGGCCTTGTTCACCTACAGCGCGCTCGACGGCGGCCAGGAGTTTCGCGGACTCGTGCTGGGTGCGCAGCACGACCTCGAGCTGCTCCGGCAGGTGCTGTTTGATGAGGAAGATCGCCTCATGCTGCGGATCGGGCGTTCGCGCTCGGCGGAGTATGGCGGCCAGGCGCGCCTGACCCCTGGCGCCGTCAGAGAATACACGGGCGAGATTGAAGAGAGCGAGACCCAGGAGCGGGATGAAGGGCTCGTGTTGACCCTGACCGCTCCTCTCATCCCACCGCCGGGGGTACGGGAGAGCGGTAGGCTGGCGTTCCCGATCGAGCAGCTCGCCAGACTGCTCCAGGTTGCCGGCGTGCGTGTGCAAGGAGAAGCCTTGTCTAAGGTCCGCCCGTGGGTCCGCACGGTGACTGTTGGCGGCTTCTCCGGAGTCTGGAAGTTGCCGCGGCCTCAAGAGGAGGCACTGGCCGCTGGGAGCGTGTTCCTGTTCCCGGAGTTCCAGATGGATCAAGACCAGCGTGCCAGCATTCAGCGCCGTGCGCTTGGCCAGCGCACGGCGGAGGGGTTCGGCCGTTTTGTGCTCGACTGGCACGGCCGGGCGGTCCACTACCGTGTTGTAGAGAACCAGCCGCGCAGACCTCCGAGTCAGCCGGGAAGCGAGGTCCCGGAGGTGCTCCGCGGGGTGGTGTTGGAGATGGCACGGACGTGGGCCCGCGAGCGCGTGCGAACCAAAGGCCTCGAAGAGCCCACCTTGCAGCGCTATCGTGAGATGACTGCCGCGCACGCGAAGGTCATCCTGGCGCTGCTCGATGACTACTCAGCGAAGCGGGACGGAGCCATCCGCCGGCAGCTCAAAGAGTGGCAGGAGAGACTGAGGCGGAGTGAGAAGGCCGTGCCGAGGCTGATCACCGATCTCCTCGAAAAGTTCGATCAACCATTCAGTACGTGGTCTGCATCCGTGACAACGACCCTGGGTGTGGTGAGCACCGATCTTCCCCAAGAGCTGCGGCAGCTTCTCACAGCGATCGATAGGCGGGACGCGCTCGAGCAGGAGGACGTGGTACGTACCCTATTGATGCTGTACTACCGCACCCTCTGCGAGAAAATCTACCGGGAATGTAAGACAGAGAAGCGGAGTCAGTCCGCCCCTCGAGGAGTAGAAGGGCTGGATCGATGACGAGCTCTTCCCCACAGATACCGCGACTACCACTGCCCGCATCCGCCGTCACCGAGCGGATCGTGGCCGCAGGCATACTGGGGCTCATCTCTGCGGCACATCTGGGAGGCGGGGAGGGCGACAGTACGGACGCGCAGCTGCTACGTGACGGCAACGGAGCCCTCTTTATTCCGGGATCATCGCTGGCTGGGGCGATGCGGTCCTTTCTCAGAGAGCGGCAGACGTCGCCCGTGGTGCTGGCATGGCTCTTCGGGGGTGCTGAGCGTGACAGCGGCGATACGGGAGCGCTCAGTACCCTCATTGTGGATGACGCCTACCTGGTGGAAGGGAAACCGGCGACCACGACCGTGCGAGACGGTGTGCGGATCGCCCTGGGAACCGGGACAGCGGCGGATAGCGGCAAGTTCGACTACGAGGTGATCGAGCCGCCGACCGCGTTTCAGTTGCGCTTCGAGCTCGTGCTGCGCCGGCAGCACGAAGAGCGTGCGACCGAGCTGGCACGCCTCTTCAACGCGCTCCTCGATGCTTTCTCAGGAGGTGACCTCCCTCTTGGTGCGCACACGCGGCGCGGACTGGGGCGCTGCCGTGTCGAAGATTGGCGTGTCGCCGAGCGGCGCTTCGCGGAGCTCTCCGACGTGGTGGCCTGGCTGCAACAGACCAGTCCAGCGGAGCAGGCGCCTGTGCGGGCTCGTGGGGCGCGTCCTGGTGACGCCATTCCACCGCCGCAGCTGCCCTTGCTCGAGATCACGGCGAGACTGAGCTTGCGCACGGCAGTGCTCGTGCGTTCCACGCCTCCGTGGTCCCCGGAGAGTCCTGACGCCGTCCAGCTCCGGTCGGGAGACAAGCCTGTAGTGCCCGGCACAAGTCTGGCAGGCGTGCTGCGCCATCGAGCGGAGCGTATCGTGCGAACACTAGGTGCGAGTGAAGAACGAGGTTGCAGCCTCATCGAAGGCATGTTCGGCCCGGGTTTCCGGGGCAGCGTGCCCCCGCGGGAGCACCGACGGTCTCGACTGCTCGTAGCTGATGCTCCCATCGATGGAGAGCAAGAGAAAGGCAAACAGCCCCCAGAAGAGGTGCAGACGCGTATTGCCATCGATCGCTTCACCGGCGGAGTGCTCGGAACGGCACTACTCCAAGAGCAGCCAGCCTGGCCGGATGGGAACGGTGGAAGAGCCCTGGAGCTGTTGTTACAGCTCGTAGCTCCTGTCGACGCGCTTGGTGCTCTTGACCAGCCGCGCCTTGAGGCAGAATGCGGATTACTCCTTCTCCTGCTGCGCGACCTCTGCACCGGTGATCTTGCTGTGGGAGGCACTCAGGCGGTCGGCAGAGGTGTCCTCCGAGGGGAGGAGGGCACGGTGCTCTGGCGAGCTGGGCCTCCGCGCGCCGAGTCGTGGCGCTGGCGCCGGTCAGGAGAAGCTATCGAGATCACCCAGGGCGATCCGGCGCAGTGGAATGAGTGGGCTCGGGCTCTTGTCACGTGGCTCACCGCAGGGGAGGGTAAGTGATGGCTGCACTACAACAGAAGATTCCGGCGAGCGGTGTGCTGATGACGCTACAGAGCCGGCACGAGCCGGTGGAGGCTACTACGTTCCCTGATCCCGCAGCGCTCGGCGAATGGCTCAGCGCACGAGCAGCAGCTCTCGGCACAGACCCCTGCCCGCTCGTTGCCTGGTGTGACCATCGTGTGCTGGTTGGGCTCGTCACGGAGGCAGGTGTGCACACAGTTGAGTCGCTGGAGCCGCGCTTCCTCACATCACTGCGGCTCTTCAACCGCACGGGTGAGCTGTTGCTCTGGCGTGAGGCAGGAGAGCAGTTCCAGGGCCGTTTGCGCTGGGATGGCCAGGGTGACGTACTCGACGTGCTCGAGCAGCGCCAGAGCCTGTGGGGCACCCGCATTGAGCCCTTGATGCCCGGGTGGCTTCGAGTGAGTGAGGAACGAGGGACGCAGTTCGCCGTACCGTTTGCCGTGAGAGAAGGCGACCTACCGCTCTGCCTCCGCGTGCGCAGCTACTTGAAGGCGGACGAGGATGGCCTGGTCGGAGTGATGGATAGCCGGTTGTGCGCCTTTGAGACGTGGACAGGGCATACCGTGGAAGGGAGTGTGCGGTCATGATGGCCCGAGACAAGCCGCAGCCGTTGCAGCGTGCCACTGCTCCTTACAACTTTGTGCCGTTCCCGGACAGGGTGGTGTGGGTCGATGAGCCGCCGCCAGGAGACCGGTATCATGCGGATCGCTACACCGGGGTGATCGAGCTGGTGATCACGGCAAAGACACCGCTCTTTATCGGTGGAACAAGGTTGCTGGATGCGGATAGAGATGAAAAGGGTGAGAACGCCGCGGCCAGCGATGGGCAGAGACGGTTGAACGGTGGCGCACCGATCGAATTCTTTGCACCTCGAGGGAGCATCGCGATTCCTGGGAGCAGCCTGCGCGGGATGCTGCGAGTGCTCGTGGAGATCATCAGCTCTTCCGCCACGCCGTTCATCGAGAAGAAGCGCTTCACCTTTCGATCCGTCGCCTCACGAGTGGATGAATCGCTGGCTCGCGTCTACCGGAAGGAGTATCAGCCGGACGTCAAGGCTGGCTACCTGCACCAGAACCGGAACGGTGAGTTCTACCTGTGCGAAGCGATCGAGAAGAAGGGGCGGCGGTTCTGGCCTGTGCACATCGAGAAGAGGCTGGAAGAGTTTCTTGGAGATCAGAGTAGCTGGCCAGATGTGAGCTTCCTGCGCTGCCGGCTACTCTTCGAGCCGCCCGAGTGGATCAAACAAGAACATAAAGCGCAGATATGTCGCGTTGCTAAACACGATGCCGTGCGGGATGGACTCGTGCCTGGCTGGCTCGTGGTCCCGGGCCCGATCGGTGGGCGAGTACACGCGTGGATCATCGCCGAGGAGAATCCCCAAGCCCGGCTGAACGTCCCCGAGGATGTCGTGCGCGCCTACAGAGCATCGTGGTCGCAGGAGCTCGAAACACGGCACAAGAAGGGTTTCCCCTTACTGCCTGACCGCGATGAGTCGGTTCCTTGTTTCTACCTGGAGGAGCGGAGGAAGCCCGGGGCAACGACGGGTTCGAGAGTGGCCTGGATCGGACACACGCGTAATCTCCGCGTTCCCTATAAACACCACGTGTGGGATACGCTACCGGATGACGTGCGCGCGATCGTGGAGCGTCTACCGCAAGAACGGGGATGGACGCTCGCAGAAGCACTCTTCGGACCCGTGAGCGGTGAACCGAGACGCGGACGTGTCTTCGTCGAAGACGCGCTCTTGCAGGGAAACAAGAAGGCCTGGTTGTTGGAGAATCCGCAGTTGCCGCAGGTACTCTCCAGCCCGAAGCCTACCTCTTTCCAGCTCTACCTCCAGCAGGACAGCGCTCTCGAAAGCGGGCAGCGCGCGGACTTGCAGCACTGGGATAGCAACCGAGCGAAGGCTCGCGGCGTGAAGGTCTACTGGCACCGGCCGGGGACAGACTGGATTGAGCACTCGGCGGACAGGAAGGGCCCTGGAGACTCACAAGGAGTGCCGGTTCGCCCAATCAAGGAAGGTGCACAGTTCCGGGGGCGAATCCGGTTCGAGAATCTCACAGCGACGGAGCTGGGGGCGCTGCTCACCGTTCTGGAGCTTCCAGAGGGCTGTGCGCACCGCTTGGGGATGGGAAAACCACTGGGCTTGGGCAGTGTCGACATCAAGGTGACGTGTCTTCAGCTGGATGATAGGAAGAGCCGTTACCAGCAGGTGTGCACGCAGAGTCGGGACGGTGCCTGGAGCTGGGCAGAACCCGATCAGAAGCAAGCGCCTTCGGAGGCATCTCTCCGCGAGGAGTTTACAGCGTGGCTGCTGGAGGTGCGCGGAGTCTCCCTGAAGAAAGGTGAGGACGCGACAGCGCGCTTGTGGCAGTTCTCGGAGCTCCAGGTCTTGCGCCGCATGCTGTCGTGGGCGGGAGGGCCACCAGCGGAGAGAACCGCCTACGCCGCGGGAGATTCCGGTGAGACAGACTGGTTCGCTGGGTTCAGACGCCGCGATGTGCTGCCATTGCCTGAGGAGGTGACGGGTGCAAGACGTCCGGATGGAGGGGCGAGGCCGGGAGACGTAGGAGGTCCGCAGACGTCGCGAGCACCGGCGGCTCAAGAGCCACCAGCCGCACCGTCCTCTCCGGCGGGTTCGACGGTCCAGGGTCTCGATACTGCACGGCTACTACAGCGTTTCCCTGCACCGCCGCGAGCTAGAGAGCCAGAGGGTAGAAAGAGTAGAGGGGCGAGGGGGAGCGATCAGGCGAGGCGGCAGCAAGAAGAGCTTATGCGTCAGCTCCGCGGCGAGCCACCTGAGACGGAGAGCTGAGCGAGAAGCGGGAGTACAGGAATTAGATATGGCAACGAGACCGAATTTCGTCATCTTTCTCACCGATGATCAGGGGTATGGGGATCTCGGCTGCATGGGTGCGAATGATCTTCGCACACCAAACATCGACCGGCTGGCGCTAGGTGGTGCGCGGTTTACGCAGTGGTACAGCAACTCTCCGGTCTGTTCACCGTCGCGCGCTGCCTTGCTCACCGGGCGCTATCCGGGGAATGCTGGCGTACGCTCGATCCTTGCGGGGCACCGCACGGCAACGGGGCTGCCAGTCACGGTGCCGTCGCTGGCGTCTGTGTTGAAGGGGCTCGGCTACCAGACGGCGTGTATCGGCAAATGGCACTTGGGGGTTGCCGAGGGGTCGCGCCCTGGTGATCACGGTTTCGACGAGTGGTTTGGCTTCCTTGCAGGTTGCGTCGACTACTACTCCCACATCTTCTACTGGGGACAGGGAAGTGGTCACGCCCCGGTGCATGACCTCTGGGACAACAACCGTGAAGTGTTCCTGAATGGGCGGTACCTGACCAGCCTCATTGCCGAGCGCGCTGTCGCCTTTCTGCAGCGGGCCGTAGCGTCGGGGGAGCCATTCTTGCTCTACGTGCCCTTTAACGCACCCCATTACCCACTGCACGCGCCGCAGCGCTACCTTGATCGTTTCCGCAGTCTCCCTCCAGAGCGGCGTATCATGGCGGCAATGCTCAGTGCAGTAGATGATGCCGTTGGCACGGTCTTTCGAGAGCTGGAACGCCTGGGAGTCCTCGATTCCACGTGCGTGCTCTATACGTCAGACAACGGCCCGTCGCGGGAGGTGCGCAACTGGCTCGACGGACGTGAAGATCCGTATCGTGGTGGGACGGCAGGCCGCCTTCGCGGTGAGAAGTTCAGTCTATTTGAGGGCGGAATAAGGGTTCCGGCTGTGATGAACTGGCCGGCACGCATCCCGGGTGGACAGGAGGTTCACGAAGCCGTCGCCAGCTTCGATATCGTTCCTACGTTCATCCGAGCGGCAGGCGGAGATCCTGAGCGCTACGAACTGGACGGCGAAGATCTTTTGCCGCTGGTGACGTCGGGTGGACTGGCTCCCCAGCGGGACATCTTCTGGGAAATGGGAGTGCAGACAGCAATGCGTCGCGGACGGTGGAAGCTGGTCCTCCACGGCCAGGAAGTCGAAGGTGCCACTCCCCGGCAGGATGTATGGCTGAGCGATCTCGATGTGGACGGGGGAGAGCGCTACAACCGGGCCGCTGATTTTCCGGAGCTTACGGAAGAGCTACGGGCTACGGCGCTCTCCTGGCGGGCACAGATCGAAGAGCGGTGGCGACAGGAGTGGCTGCCGGAGAGCCGGGGCTCTACTGCACTGGGATAAGAGTGGGGGCGGACATCCCCAGAATTGGGGATAGGATTGACGCCGGGCGGGCTCTAAGACTATCGTTGCGTGGTCTGGATGAGCATCGAGACTGCGTCAGCGACGGTGCAACGCGCCAGTTCCTCCGGGCTACCCGCGAGTTTCCCTCACGGTTTTCCTCGGAGCGTTCTCGACGCCGTAGCAACTTAGGGGCTTCGTACGAAGCCTCGACGCGCTCCCGAGGATGGCAAGAGGGGTGGACATCGATCGTGCAGACGAGCAAGGGCAGCACCGGTCTGTCGAAGTCGGTGTGTCATTGGTTGACATTTGACCAGTACCCATTTACTATTTCCAGAGAAACAGTTCCCATCCCAGCCGGAAGATCTCCTCATTGTGATCGTGGGGTTTGCTCTGCGGCCAGGATGGCTCGGGGGATGCATCCAACGGAACAAGTAGAGCCCCCCTCGACCGTGCTGCCAGGTAGTCCGAATCGTGCTCTTAGGTGTCAGCAATGCAGTGGGGCGTAGCCGCTAGGGCCTGCGTCCTACTTTCTTCTGCTGGGGCTGTGTCAATTCCGGCGGGATGATTGCCGGGGACCCAGTCATCTCTTGATACGGGCGTGTGCAGTAGTTTGTTCCAAAGACGAGGAGGTAGCCAGAGACAGAGAAAGCGTGCAGTTTCCCACGCATCGCTATACCAGTCCTAACGAAGCACAGTTCGAAAGGTATCAGTGAATGGAAGCGAAGCTGAACAGAGCGCAGTTCCTGCGCCTGTCTGCGGTCGCGGCGTCGAGCGCTGTTCTTGCCGCGTGTAGCTCTGGCACCAGCACTACGACCTCTTCCTCGGCGGCAGCTACGTCATCATCGGCGGCGGCCACATCGTCGTCTGCTGCCGCAACGAGCTCGTCGGCAGCGGCTACGTCGACATCCGCCGCTGCTGCATCGACAACAGCATCGTCCACGACGGCTGCCGCGACGACCATCGCCAACGTGACGACGGCGGCGACGGTTTCCGGCGGCAAGTACAAGGAAGCGCCCATGCTGGCCAGCATGGTCAAGGCTGGCACGCTCCCCCCTGTGGAGCAGCGCTTACCCGCAGTCCCCTACGTTGTGCCGCACCCGTGGCTGACGGTGGGTAAGTATGGTGGCAAGCTGCAGATGGTGTGTACCGACACCTCCGACTGGGCCACCACGCACGACCTGCAGGAGGGGATGTACGGCCACTCGATTCTGCGCTGGCTGAAGGATGGCCTCGCCATTGGCCCTGGTCTTGCTGAGAGCTGGGAGTCCAATACGAACCAGAGCGTGTGGACCTTCCACTTCCGCAAAGGTCTCAAGTGGTCGGATGGTCAGCCCTGGACGACAGCCGACATCTTGTTCTGGTGGGAAGACGAAGTGCTCAATTCTGAGCTGAAGATGATCCCGCCCGATGAGGCCCACTCGGGCAAGGGGACCCTCTGGAAGATAACGGCCCCGGATGCCAATACGCTCGTGTTGACCTTCGACTCGACAACCCCGCTGACAGCGGACCGCCTGGCGATGTGGGTGAAGCGTGGGATTGGTCCGCGATGGATGGATCCCAAACACTACTTGAGCCAGTTCATGCCGAAGTACAACCCGAAGGTCGATAAGACGAAGTGGGTGGACAACTTCACCCTTATGCAGGACTGGACGAAGAATCCGGCCAACCCGACGATGACCGGATGGATGCTTCAGAAGTACAACAAAGGCCAGAGTTCCATCTGGACGCGCAACCCGTACTACTGGGCTGTCGACAAGGAAGGCAACCAGCTTCCCTACATCGACGGTGTCGTGTACACGAACTACCAGGATCCGCAAGTCTTCCGCCTGAGCATCACCCAGGGCAAGGCCGACTATGTACATGGTGCGTGGACACCCTTAGGTCTCGCCGATGTGGCCACGATTAAGTCCAGCCAGGCGCAGAGCGGGCTACAGATGTGGTTCTGGGACAGCGGCTCTGGCACGGGCTCAATGTACTTCTTCAATCGAGACTACCAGGATCCCAAAGTGCGGCAGCTCTTCCGGAATTCGGACTTCCTGAAGGCCATGTCGCACGCTTACAACCGCGCGAACGCCCGCAAGGTGGTCTACTTCGAGCAGGGTGAGCTGACCTCCGGCACGATGAGCCCGAAGGCCATCGAATGGCACATCCCCGGTGGCCAAGCGGTCTATACGGCCTGGCGAGACAGCACCATCAAGTACGATCCTGCGCTGGCACAGCAGATGCTGGACAAGATCGGGGTGAAGAAGAGCGGGCAGTGGCGCACGCTCCCTGATGGTAGTCCGCTCACTGTGACGCTGGACTATCCGGCCAACGCCGATCCGAACGGCTACGACATGAAGAAGAACGCGCTGCTGGCGAAGGACTGGCAGTCGATTGGTATCAACGCCAAGCTGAATCCAGTAACTCCGGCCAGCTTCGGGCAGGAGTGGGCCTCGGGCAAGCTCATGACCACCTTGAACTGGGAGGTCGGTGACGGGCCAAACTGCCTCGTCTACCCGCAGTGGCTCGTTCCTCTGGAGAACTCGCGCTGGGCGCCTCTGGAGGGTGTGTGGAACAGCCTCATCGGTACCCCGCAGGCTAATCAGCAGCTGAACGTTGATCCCTACAAGCGGACTCCTCCTCGGATGGAGCCAACAAAGGGCGGGCCAGTCGAGAAGATCTGGCAGCTCTACGGGCAGACGAGAATTGAGCCAGACCAGACGAAGCGCTCGCAGCTGGTGTGGGAGATCGTGAAGATCCACTACACGGATGGCCCATTCTTCTCGGGCACGGTTACCAATTATCCGCAGCTGGTGCTCGTCAAGAACGGCCTCAAGAATGTACCGACGTACGAGGATCTGGGGCCACAGAATGGCTATCAGCATGGCTTCACAAATCCATGGGTGATTCCGAGCCCCGCGGTATATGATCCTGAGACGTACTATTGGGAGGATCCCACCGCGCACAACGGGTAATGTGTCGATACTGACAGGAGCGGGAAGCCGGCAGAGCAGATCGTTCTGCCGGTCTTCCCTTCCCCTGCCCGTTCCCACCTCGTGATTCTCTGCAGGGCACTCTCCGCCGGTAAAGGAAGAAATGGTCAATGATCAATTACGTCTTGCGCCGCTTACTGTATATGGTCGTGACGCTCTTTTTCATCTCCATTATTGGCTTCTTCATCATCAACCTCGTTCCGGGATCTGCCCTTGATGCCAGGATCAATCAGCTCCGGGCTCAAGGGGGAGAGGTCTCCTATCAGGAGATTGAGTCATTAAAGGCCCGCTATGGACTCAACGACCCGATTCCGGTGAAGTACTGGAAGTGGGTCAGCGGAGTGGTCCACGGAGATTTCGGTGAGTCGTTCACCTATCAGGAGCCTGTGGGGAGCCTCATCTGGAGTCGCATTGGGTTTTCAGTCCTCCTGTCGAGCTTTGCGCTCATCTTCACCTGGGTCGTAGCAATTCCGGTCGGCGTGTATTCGGCGACCCATCGTTACACCGTTCCGGATTACGTCATCACGCTCATCCAGTTCATCGGGGTGGCGGTGCCAGATTTTCTCATGGCCCTGATCCTTCTCGTCGTCGCCTCGAAGTTCTTCCATACTGGGGTGGGAGGGCTATTCTCCCAGCAGTATCAGAATGCTCCCTGGTCGTGGGCAAGGGTAGGGAACCTGCTGAGCCACATGTGGATTCCTGTGATTGTCATTGCTGCGAGCGCGACGGCCTGGACGACGCGCGTCATGCGAGCCAATTTGCTCGACGTGTTGAATCAACAGTATGTGCAGACTGCCCGCGCTAAAGGACTTCGCGAAGTGATGGTGATCTGGAAGCACGCGGTGCGCAACGCGCTGCATCCGCTCATCATGACGCTTGGCAGTCTCTTGCCCAGCCTGATCTCGGGTGAGGTGATTGTCTCGATCGTGCTGAACCTACCGACGACTGGTCCTTTGTACATCAGCTCTCTCATCAACAAAGATATGTACCTTGCCATCACATTCCTGATGGCACTCTCGATTCTCCTCGTTGTCGGCAATCTCCTGGCGGACCTTCTGCTTGCCTGGGTTGACCCCCGCATCCGTTACGAGTAGCGACGCACTGGTGACGTATCTCTTGCGCGAGAGGATGAATTCGTAATGGCGACGACGCAAGTGTTGTTGGAGGAGGCGGGGACTGTTCAGGACCGCATCTCAGACATTGGGCGGCTATCTCAGTGGACGCTCATGCGGCGGCGGTTCATGGAGAATAGGCTGTCTGTTGCGGGCGGACTTGTGCTTATCGTCTTCTATCTGGTGGCGATTTTCGCACCATTTGTCACACCGTATTCGGTCGATGCACTCGATTCCAACAGTCAGTATGCCGCGCCAACGGCGCTGCACTTCATAAACGGCCATATCTCTATTTGCGGAGTGACGCAGACGCTCAACAAGGCGAACTTCACCTGGGTCTACACTACCGACTGCAACAAAGCCTATCCGTTGCAGTTCTTTGCTACCGGGTACTCGTATCACCTGTTTGGGATCATTCCTATGAATATCCACCTCTTTGAGGTGCCAAAGGGTCAGAAGTTCTTCTTGTGGGGTGCTGATAGTCAGGGCCGTGACGTATTCTCACGCACCATCATGGGCTCGCGCATCTCGCTCAGCATCGGGCTTGTTGGGGTGACGCTGTCTGTGATTCTGGGTTCTGTGTTGGGCACCGCCTCCGGCTACTTCGGCGGCGCGATCGACAACGTGATTCAGCGCTTCATCGAGCTCCTGATGTCGATGCCGACACTGCCTTTGTGGGCCGCTTTCGCAGCAGCCTTGCCTCAAGACATGTCAGTGGTGAAGCGCTACTTCTTCATCACGTTGATTCTCTCGCTCATCGGATGGACTGGTCTCGCTCGTCAGGTCCGGGCCAAAATCCTCGCCTACCGGACGTTAGACTACACTATGGCTTCTCGCCTCGCTGGCGCTTCTTCGTGGCGCATCATCTTGACCCACATGCTGCCGAATGCCTTGAGCCACATCGTGGTGGTGGCAACACTGGCGGTACCTTTTTCGATTTTGGGTGAGACCTCGCTCAGCTTTCTCGGGATCGGCATGCTCCCGCCGGCCGTGAGCTGGGGCGTGCTTCTGCGTGATGCGCAGCAGCTCTCGGTGGTAGAGTCTCATCTGTGGTTGATGATTCCTGCACTGTGCGTCATCCTCGCCGTGACGTGCTTCCAGCTCCTGGGTGATGGCTTCCGCGACGCAGCAGACCCCTATTCTTAGAGTCTGTGCTCAGCAAGGATTAGGCGGGTCGGTAGGGAAAGGGAAAGAGCAATGGCCAGCACTGCGATGTCTCCCGTGCGTGGTCAGGCCGGACAAGCCGAAGACTTCGTTATCCGTGTGGAGGATCTGCGGGTCGAGTTTCGCACTCCAATTGGGGTCTCGTCTGCTCTGAACGGTATCACCTTTGAGGTGCCACGCGGCAAGACGCTCGGTGTTGTTGGCGAGAGCGGCTGCGGGAAGAGCGTAACAGGATTGGCCATTCTCCAGCTTGTGCCGCCGCCAGGAATCATCACGAGTGGTCGCGTCTTGTTCCGACCGCGTGATGGGGCCGAGGCGATCAACCTTCTGGAATATGAGCGTATGGGTGCGGACATGCGCGGGACGCGAGGCAAGAATATCAGCATGATCTTTCAGGAGCCCATGACCTCCCTCAATCCTTGCTATACCGTCGGCAATCAGATCAAAGAGGCGATCCTTCTCCACCAGACAAAGGACCACAAAGAGGCCAAGGAGCGGGCCATCGACATCCTGCAGAAAGTGGGTATGCCCAATCCGGAGCGCATCTTTGGCAGCTATCCCCACGAGTTGAGCGGTGGCATGCGCCAGCGCGCAATGATTGCGATGGGACTGTCCTGTACGCCTGACCTGCTCATTGCTGATGAGCCGACCACTGCACTCGATGTGACCACGGAGGCGAATATCCTGGAGCTCATGCGTGAGCTCCAGCAAGAGATCGGCATGTCGATCATGTTCATCACACATAACCTCGGCGTGGTGGCGCAGATGTGTGACGACGTTGCCGTGATGTACCTTGGTCGTATCGTCGAGCAGGCCAGCGTCGAGGAAATCTTCTACGACCCGAAGCATCCCTACACGATTTCACTGCTGCGCTCTATTCCGCGGCTCGGCACGAATCGTAAGGAGCACTTGGAAGTCATTAGAGGAAGCGTCCCTGATCCTTACACACGCGTTTCCGGGTGCCCGTTCCACCCGCGCTGCCCAAGTTTCATGCCAGGAATCTGTGACAAGGTGTATCCCGAGGCGCTGCACCTGCCGAGCTCACCGCAGCACCTCGTACGCTGTCATCTGTACAACGATCTCAATCACCAGGAGGTTGCAACAAGTAACGGTGAGAAGAGTTCGTGAGCCTTGAGTTGTGGGCCCTGACAGAGTCATGAAGTAGGCTGAGGTGAGGCAATGTGTGCACAACAGATGATGATGAGCGACGGGCAGCCGCTACCCGACGACACGCTGCTCGCCGTGCGCGGCCTCAAGAAGCACTTCCCTATCCGCGGCGGGTTCCTCCAGCGTGTGGTCGGCAATGTGCGGGCTGTCGATGGCATCGACTTCTACATCAAAGAGGGGGAGACCCTGGGATTGGTGGGTGAGAGTGGGTGTGGAAAGACGACCGCAGGCCGTACGACCATCCGCCTCTACGATCCTACCGAAGGTGAGATTCTCTTCAATGACCCGCAGCTCGGGCCCGTGCATGTCGAGCAGCTTGATCGGCATCAGCTGCATCAGGTGTGGACCAACGTACAGATGATTTTCCAGGATCCGTTCTCCTCGTTGGATCCGCGTATGACCGTGGGACGGATTGTGTCAGAGCCGCTGATCATCCACAAAGTCCTGCGGGGCCGGGCTCTTCAAGACCGAGTTGCGGAGCTACTGACGATTGTAGGCTTGCGCCCAGAATATGCTAGCCGGTACCCGCACGCCTTTAGCGGTGGGCAGCGGCAGCGTATCGGCATTGCTCGTGCTCTCGCACTCAACCCCAAGCTCGTCATCTGTGATGAGCCGGTGTCAGCGCTGGACGTATCGGTTCAAGCGCAGGTGCTGAACCTTCTCGAGGATCTCCAGAGTCAGCTCGACCTGACGTACCTGTTTATCGCTCACGACCTCAGCGTTGTGGAACACATATCCGACCGTGTTGCCGTGATGTATGTGGGCTACCTGGTGGAGATGGCGCCGACAGAGGAGCTCTACTATCATCCGATGATGCCCTATACAGAGGCACTCCTGGCAGCTATCCCCAAGCCGGACCCTCGTCGGCGCTCGCGCCCAGTGCGTCTTGGCGGTGAAGTACCGAGTCCCGCAAACCCTCCTTCTGGCTGCTATTTCCACCCCCGCTGTCCGTACGCTCAAGACATCTGCCAGCAAGAACGACCACCTCTGCGCAAGGTGGGGTCGGAACACTGGGCAGCGTGCCATTTTGCGGAGACGCTACAATTGCAGGGAGTGCCGCGCTTGAGCCAGATCGGCGCCCTTTCGTCGCCGCCGGTAGGGACTCCCAGCGCTTCGCCGTCGTCGACCGCGCCATAGGGGGTGGGCACGAAGCGGAACGTGGCGTACGGGATCCATAGAGGCGATGCAGAAGAGGCAGTGCTTGCTCAGGCGGCGTGGAGAGAGCAGCCTGACTCATGGGCCGTGTCGCGAACTCTCGGCGCCGGAAGCCCCCTTTGCTGTTTCCTGCCCGCTACGCCCTTTGCTACGCGCTCTTCCTCGTCCTGGTGGCCATCGCGTATGGCGACTTTCTGGCCTGGCGCATTACCTCGGTGTATGTCGTTGTCATCTTTGCAGGCGCCAACAGCGCCACGGCACTGCTATCAGCTGTGCTTACGATTATCTTGGCATTCGCCCTCTTCGCCGCACTATTATGGGCGGAGGCGTATCTTCGCGACGGTGTCCAGCGCTTTCAGCTCATCCCCCGCTTCGTGTACGTTGCCTTACCACTGCTCGGTGTACTTGGAGTCGGCCTTGCCCTGCAAGAGCTCTTCCAGGCCCTGGTGCTCTAGAGTGAGATGATTGTTGGGCACGGTGCTGCATACGACATTTACGATGAATTGCTACCCTGCTGGTACGTCGCGTGCTACGGAAGGGCCGCGATCGTGGGAGCTCAGCAGCAGAGCGATTGACGGCTTCTGTACAGTCCTTCTCAAAGCTGGCTATCAGCCGACACTCTTTGCCACCCCAGAGTGTGCAGGCGCGCACAGCCCATTGCTTGACGATCTTGTCAGTTCTGGGGTAGAGGTCGGACTGCTTATCCATCCGCCGTCACTTGAGGGTGCCAAGCTGTCCAAGCACTTTGGGCAGCTGCCGGAACAGCAGCAGCGCAAGGTCGTTCAGATGAGTGTGCAGCAGTTTGGCGACCGGATGGGCTACCGGCCGTTGAGTGTTCGCACCGCTCTCTTTTCGGCGAACGATTCGAGCTTTGCCGTGCTATCCGCGTTCGGGTTCCTGCAAAGCTCGCTCTCCAATCCGGGAAGGCGCATGGTGAAGCAAGGCGTCGCGTGGACTGGTGCACTCACCGATGCGCACTATACATCCGCAACTGATCGTCTCGCGGGTGGTGCTCTCCCGCTCTGGGAGCTCCCAGTCACGAGTGATGCGGTCCAAGAGCGAGGTGGCATCGCGCCGGACCTGTGTATCGATTCGCATGTGGCCCAGACATGGCATCGGCCCCTGGTTGACGCGCAGTTGCAGCGGATGTCTTCAGCAGGCGTCGCGTTCCGGGCACTCTGCTTGTACACGCGTAATGCATTCTCCTATGAACGGACTGATGGCCCTGCCCGGACCAATCTAGAGCACCTCATCACGTATCTTGAAGAGTTGGAGAGTAGTTACCAGATTTGTCCGCTCACTCTCGGTGCTGCCCATCAGGCCTTTCATCACCTCCAAAAAGGTGAGCAGCGGGATGCAGTGGGGTAGACCGAGATCATTCCCACGGTGTCCAGAACGGACAGAGCACAGAAAGAAGTACAGATGGCAGAGCAGACGGCTGCCGCCTCGCGGCGGCCACCACGGTTCTATGGTGTCGATACCTACTGGGATAAGCTGGGTAGGTTTAGCTTCCGTTACGCGTCTACCTGGACACGATTCGACCTCGAGGGAAAAGATGGCGTGATGTACGTTCCGGAGCCGGTAAAAGACCCGGAGACCTATCTTTCCTCCTGGATTGAAGAGCTGGAGCATCATGTCATTGCTGAGGATCTGGACGTCTTGCGTGAGGGCATCGAAGAGGGGCTTCAGCAGTTGACCGAGTGCCAAGTAGAAGAGCGTAAGGATGACATCATCAACAATATGGTGAAGTTCGAGCGCGTTTTCACTTTCAAGGATGGTGATGCTACGCGCAAGCGCAAGTCCTACATACTGTACGCTGACAAGTGGCTGATCTGCCTAGTGTTCCAGGGATCGAGCTCAGAAGAGTACGACTACTGGCTGGCAATGATGAACTATAGCTTCGTCACCATCAAGTGTCCGGATGAACTCATGTTCCTGACCGACCCGACACTCGTGCGTTGGGATCCTAAAGAGAATCGCTACGTGCTGAAGGAAGAAGAGGAGCAGGAGAGCGCGGGTAAGTAGCCGCTGTGGGAATAGTGGTGCTTATTCGCCATGGAGCGGTTTATGTTGACTCAAGTGTCGACCCTCGATCTTGGGAGCTCGACTCGAGCGGCTCAGGCGAGATCGAGCCGCTCCGCCTTCATCCATGGGTGCAGCGCACATCCTTACTAGCTTCGAGTGCCGAGCGCAAAGCGGTCGCGACCGCCTTTGGCTTGAAGCTCGGTCTTCCGGTGGTCGTGCGATCCCAGCTCGGAGAGCTGAGGCGGCCGGCAGGCGACTGGCTACCGGCACAGGAAGCCTTCCGGGATCGGGTGAGACGTATCTTTGCGAATCCCGACCAAGGCATCGCTGGCTGTGAGCCGGCTGTGGTTGCGCGCGCCAGACTACAAGCCGAGATCGATCGTTTGGCGCATCGGACACTGGAGGGTGTGGCCTGCATCGTCTCGCATGGATTGGTCCTGAGCCTTCTTCTCGCTTGGATTGACGGTCGAAGATGCCCCACACCCGAAGAATGGGGAGCCATTCGTTTCCCCGATGTCGCTGTGCTGGACTGGGCGCGGCGGCGAGTCATCCAGCCGTTTGGCGAAAGCTAGCCGCTAGAGCTCGCGTTCGCGAAGCACGCGGTCCAGCGCTGCCTTGAGTCGCTGGATTTCTGCTTCGCACTCTTCACGCAGCACTTTGATGCGCTGCTCGTAGTCGAGTCGGACGTGCTCGAGTTGATCGTGCATATGGAGAATGACTTCAAC
The DNA here is from genome assembly GCA_023381895.1 of Chloroflexota bacterium. The sequence goes on along the minus strand of JAMCTA010000071.1, from coordinate 25,061 downwards.
CCCAGCGAGATTGACGCCGAGATCGTCCATCAGTTGCTGGATGCGCCGCAAACGCGCGATATCCGCAGAGGAGTAGAGGCGGATATTTCCCTCTGTACGATTTGGGGCAATGAGTCCAAGGCGTTCGTAGTGACGCAGGGTTTGTGGGTGAACGCCAAGCATCTCGGCCGCCACAGAGATCACGAAGCATCCCGTGTGATCGCCGCCCTTGCCCGTGCCGTTCAGATGGTCACCCGACGACCGCAATAGCGAAGACAGACGCTTTGCCATGACCGTATCCGCCCTAGCGTGTCCCGGCAGCAGACCGCAGCCGCCTCAACTCTTCGAAGATCTCCCGCTCTCGAGCGGTGAGATGGTGTGGCAACTCCACCTGGATACGTGCATAGAGGTCACCGAATCCCGAGCCGCTGGCCTTGGGCATTCCCAGGCCGCGCAGTACAATTCGTTTCCCATTCTCACTCTCTGCGGGAATCTTGATAAGGAAGCGCTTGCCTGCAGGGTTTGCCACGGGTACTTCCCCACCGAGCACTGCGGTGGTCAGAGGCACAGGAACATCGACGTAGAGATCATCGCCCTTCCGTTCGAAGTTTGGATCGGGGAGTACTGACATGACAAAGGTGAGCGGAGTCGATGCGGCGTCGGTGCGTACTTGAAGACGTGTTCCGTCGGCCACGCCGACGGGAACTTGCACCTCGACGCGGCGCGTCTGTTTCATCTGTCCAGTTCCACTGCAGGTAAAGCACACGCTACCGCGGTAGCGTCCCGTACCGTTGCAGAGGGCACACGGCTGCGCAATGGTTACCTCGAATGGTCGCTTGACTCCGGTGAATGCCTCGGTCAACGTGACCTCAAGCTGCTGGTCGGTCGCGGTTGCTTGAGGAGTTGTGGTCCGCCGTTTGGAACCATCGTTGAACAGCATGTCGAAGAAGTCGCTGAAGTCTCCTAGGCCGCCAGAGGTTGACGTTCGAAAGCCGCCAAGGTCGCCGCGGTCGAATGGAACATTGCTGCGGCGCGACCCGGTCGGGGATGTCGCCGTCCGTCCGGTGCTGCGACTGAACTGCTCAAAGTTGGCGCCAAGCATGTCGTATTTCCGGTGCTTCTCGGGGTCGGACAGCACGGTGTAGGCTTCATTGATCTTCTTGAATTGCTCCTCCGCCGCCTTGTTGCCGGGATTGACGTCCGGATGATACTTGCGAGCGAGGCGTCGGAATGCGTCTCGAATTTCTTTGTCGGTCGCCTGGCGTGAAACTCCTAGGATCTTGTAGTAGTCTTGGTACTCCACTAGGGTGAACCTCCTTCACCGTCCTGCGACGGTTCTGATCGGGCCTCCCTTGAGGGAGAAGCCGCAGGCAGCGCGGCGACGATCACGCGTGCCGGGCGCAACACGGCGTCACCCAGTGTGTATCCTTGCTGTGCTTCGGCCACGATCGTACCTTCAGGGATGGTCGAGCCGGTCTCAGTTGCGATCGCTTCGTGGCGATGCGGATCGAACTGGTGTCCGATTGTCGTCATCGGCTTGACCTCCTCAGCCAGCAGCACTTGCTGGAATTGCCAGTAGGTGAGACGCAGCCCCGTAAGCAGACTTTCAGGTGGCGTGCTCGAAGTGGAGGAGTGGGTGAGTGCGCGGTCGAGGCTGTCGAGCACGGGTAGAAGGCGCAGGAGGAGATCGCGTTTGTAGGTGAGGAAGCGCCCTTCGAGCCGCTGTTCAAGGCGCTTGCGGTAGTTATCCATTTCGGCGCGTGACCGCAGATATTGGTCACGGTGCCAGGTTGCTTCGGCACGCGCTTCTGCAAGGGCTCGTTCCAGCTCGGCTACCCCACCAGAGTGTCCTGCAGACTCACCGGTTCCTCGCGTCATCTCCCTTTCCTCTCTGCGGTACGTGGCGTGGAAGGATCACGCCGAGCTGAGAGGTGCGCACGCCCCCTCAGCTTTCTCCCGTGATCCTTCAGGTTCTAGCTCACCTTGCTCAGGAGCAGCCGGTTTTCCACCACCTCCTGATGCAGCGCGAGGTTGAGCACCTCCTCCATGCGGTCGACTGGAATTAGCTTGAGCTCGGCGCGGATCTCGTTCGGAATCTCCTCGAGATCCCGCTCATTCTGGCGCGGGAAAAGCACCGTCGTGACGCCATAGCGGTGTGCCGCTAGGACCTTCTCTTTCAGGCCGCCGATCGGCAGCACCCGCCCTCGGAGTGTTACCTCGCCCGTCATCGCGACCTCGCGATTGACGGGGCGGCCAGACAGGGCGGAGGCTAAAGCTGCTGCCATCGTGATGCCTGCCGAGGGACCATCTTTCGGGATTGCACCGGCAGGAACGTGCAGGTGAACAGAGTGCCCTACGAACAGCGATGGACTGATGCTGAAGTCACGGGCGTGCGATCGAACGAAGCTTAGCGCCGTGCGCGCCGACTCTTGCATCACGTTTCCGAGCTGGCCCGTCAGCGTCAAGCTGAGCTGGCCGTCCTGGCCACCCTCCATCACCGTTGCTTCAACCGTGAGGACCTCGCCTCCGGTCTCCGTCCAGGCGAGGCCAGTGACCAAGCCGACTTCGTCAGCTTCCTCTTTCAAGCTGTCGCTGAACTTGACGGCACCGAGAAATTCTCCGACCATCTTGGTATCGATGGTCAGCTGGAGAGACTCACCGCTGGCGATCCGGCGGGCGACTTTGCGAGCAATCGTAGCGATCTGCCGGTCCAAGCCGCGGACTCCCGCTTCGCGCGTATAACCCCGAATCATCGCCTGGAGACCGTCTCGCGCGAACTGGAGCTGATCGGGCTGAAGCCCGTGCTCGCGGAGTTGCCGGGGAGCCAGGTGGCGCAAGCCAATCTCGACTTTTTCCTCCTCAGTGTAGCCGCTGATCGGGATGATCTCCATACGGTCGCGGAGGGCAGGCGGGATGGTGTCCAGGACGTTTGCGGTGGTGATGAAGAAGACCTTGGAGAGGTCAAACGGAACGTCGAGGTAGTGATCGGCGAAGTCCTTATTCTGTTCCGGATCGAGCACTTCGAGCAACGCTGAGGAAGGATCTCCCCGGAAGTCTGTTCCTACCTTGTCGACCTCATCGAGAATGAACACGGGGTTCCTCGTGCCTGCGTTGCGAATGCCCTGGATAATGCGTCCCGGCATCGAGCCAATATAGGTGCGGCGATGGCCGCGAATCTCGGCCTCATCGTGCACCCCGCCCAGCGAGACACGTACCGATTGGCGGCCGAGAGCCCGCGCGATCGACTTGGCAAGGCTCGTCTTGCCCACCCCTGGCGGGCCAACGAAGCAGAGGATGGGTGTGCGTAGTTGCGAGCTGAGCTTCCGGACCGCGAGGTGCTCGAGGATTCGATCCTTTACCTTGCCCAGCCCGTAGTGTTCCTCGTCTAGCACTCGCGCTGCTTCCTCGATATCGAGGCGGTCTTCCGTCTCCTTTGCCCATGGCAAGGCGAGAAGCGTGTCGATGTAGGTGCGAATCATGCCGGTTTCTGGTGATCCCTGCGGCATTCCTTCAAGGCGGGCGACTTCCTTTTCCGCCTTCTTGCGAACCTCTTCCGGCATGTTCACTTCGATAATTTGCTTGCGAAGCTGATCTGCCTCGCTGCCTTCCGTATCCCCGGAGAGCTCCCGTTGAATGGCCTTGAGCTGTTCGCGCAGGAGGAACTCGCGTTGCTGCTTCTCCATGCCCTGTTTGATCTCGCCGTGAATCTTGGCCTTGATGCTCAAGATCTCAATCTGCTCATTGAGCAGCTTTATGACGAGGCGCAGGCGATCTTCCAGGGCCATGGTTTCCAGCACTTGTTGCTTCTGAGCATCGGTGAACTCAGGAAGAAATGCCGCGACAAGATCTGCGAGGAGATTTGGGTCATCGATCTTCTCGGCCCATTGGGCGGCTTCCTCAGGGACGGCACCCTCGAGCTCGACGTAGCGGCGGATCAGCGACTGAATCTCGCGCTGGAGCGCCTCGATGTTTGGCGTGCGATCGCCAGGCTCTTCGAGTATGTCAATAGTGGCAGAGATGTACGGCTCGAACTGGTTGAACCATCGAATGCGCGCGCGAGCATAGCCTTGGATGACGAAGTTGAGGAGCCCGCCGGGAGCGGCGTAGAGCTGCAACACCTTTGCTACAGTGCCCACTTCGTAGAGGTCACCTTCTCCGACCTTGTCTTTCTCGCGCTCGCGTTGAGCAATGAGAAGGACTAGCTTCTCTTGTGACTCGGCCACCTCAACGAGTGCACGTCGCGACCCCTCCCGCCCGGCGTGCATTGGCATCGGAATACGTGGAAACGCCACCGTACCTCGGAGAGGAACTACGGGTAGCGTCGCTGGGATCTGTTCTAGTTTATCTTGATCGATAGATTCGAACGTGTCGGGCAAAGCCATGAGAAATCTCACCTCTCTAGCAGAGGCTAGGTGGACTAAGCCACAACCTTACTGCTTATTGCAGTATCCAAGTTGAGTGCCAGCATGTCAACTAGTGATTTGTTAGTGGAGTATTAGAAGCTCAGTCGGCGTCGCTGCCGGTTGGCGGTGTCCCGGCGCTGCCGTGCCGCTGATCATGAATCGCGAGGAGATATCCGCGTGCTCGCTCTGCCAGCTCATAGCGCGACGCCAGTTTCCAGAACTGCCTATTGTGGATCGGCTGCAGGAGGTGTGCCAGTTCATGCACGACGACGTAGTCTGCCACCCAGCGGGGGAGTTCAGTGAGCTCTCTGGTAAGGCGAATCTCCCCTGTCGCGGGTGTGCAGCTTCCCCACCGCCAGCGCTGGTTATCAACGTAGCGAATCGTGAATGGAGGCAGCGTTCCACTAAAGAGGGCAGTGTTCAGTTCGGTTGCTCGCTTCTGGAGGTCGAGATCGCTTTGGGTGGACAGTTGACACTGTGCAAAGCGGGCGCGCATGCGGTCGACATACAGTGCTTCCTCAGTTGTGGTACAGGCTGCTGGGATGCGTACTACGAGGACGTGATGTTCCAGGCGCGCGCTCACTGTGCTGTGGCGCTTCTCACTCCGGATCACGCGAATCTCCATGTGGTGCCTTGCCCTTTTGTGCGCAGTGTCGGAAAAATGTACCGCGGTATACTGCCATACTGTAGTCGTCATTTGAGATGAGGAACTTTCCACGATGAACTTGCGGATTCCCGGCCCCACTCCAGTGCCTCCAACCATCCTTGAGGCGGGCAGTCGAGAGATGATCGATCACCGTGGTCCCGAGTTCTCCTCCCTCCTCCGCACCATCACGAGCGGCCTGCAGCGATGGTTCAAGACCACGAGTGACGTGTATGTGTTTCCCGGCTCCGGTACCGGTGGTCTCGAGGCGGCCGTGGTGAACTGTTTCTCGCCCGGAGATCCGATTCTCGCGATCTCCATCGGCGTTTTCGGCGAGCGGTTCGCTAGCATCGCCAAGGCCTTCGGCCTTGATGTCATCAAGTATGCGGTGGAGTTTGGTCGAGCTGCGGACCCTGCAGAAGTGGCGCGCCTACTCGATGAGCATCCTGAGGTGAAGGGGGTGCTCGTGACGCACAATGAGACATCCACGGGCGTGACGAACGACATCGCCGCTATTGCCAAGGCCGTGAATGGCCGGGCTCTTCTTCTCGTAGATGGCGTCAGCTCCATTGGCGCGCTGCCGTTCGACCAGGATGGCTGGGGCATCGATGTCGCCGTCACGGGTTCACAGAAGGCCTGGATGTCGCCTCCGGGTGTCGTCATGGTTTCGGTTAGCCCGCGGGCGCTGAAGGCAGCAGAGACGGCGACTTGCCCCCGTTTCTACTGGGATTTCGCCAAGGCGCGGCAGTACGCCCAGAATGGTCAAACGTACACGACACCAGCGGTGTCTGTGTTGTTTGCGCTGGAGCGTGCCATCCGCCTCATGGATGAAGAAGGCATGGAGCGGGTATTTGCCCGACATCGTGAACTGGCTGCTTTTACACGGGAGCAGCTCACGGCGCTTGGCTTCGCGGTGATGGGTGATTCTGAGCACACCTCTGCCGTCGTGACGGCCGCGTGGCTGCCTGCGGGCGTGGATGGCAAGAAACTCGTGAAGCTTGTTCGCGAAGAGCACGGCGTGGTGATCTCAGGTGGTCAGCAGAGCCTGTCTGGAAAGATCATCCGGGTGGGTCACCTGGGTTGGGTGAACCGTGCCGATTTAGACGGCGTTTTCGCCGCGTTGCGTGCCGCGCTGCCAAAGGCAGCTGCCGTGCCCGCCGCATCTCGCTGACGAGCTGTGCACACGGTGTGGCTGGGGGACCAGATCCCTTCTGGTCCCCCTTTTGCTGCGACAATCGGTAACTTTGATGGTGTTCATCGAGGACACCAGTTCGTCGCGCGGGAGGTGGTGGCATCGGCCCGACGCTCGAGATGGCGGGCGATGGCGATTACCTTCTGGCCACATCCCCGGACAGTTCTTCCTGGTCAGCGCTTCCTCGGTTATCTCACCACGATCGAGGAACGTCTCGCTCTTCTCGAGAGCTGTGGCTTCGATGTGGCTTTGGTGGTGCCTTTCACTCTGGATTTTGCGCGTCAGGATCCGACAGAGTTTGTTACCAGCCTGGTGCGGAGTGTGCCCTTGCGAGAGCTATGGGTGGGACAGGACTTTCGCTTCGGACGTCAGCGATCAGGCGATGTGGCTTTGCTCGAGAAGCTCGGCAACAGGCTCGGCTTCACTGCCGTGGTGGTGCCCCGGATCGGTGAGAACGGCAGCGACGTCTCGAGCAATGCACTGCGTCGACTGCTTCGTGAAGGGCAGGTTGATGCTGCCACAACGCTGATGGGCAGACCGTACCGACTCGGTGGGGTTGTGGTACACGGAGACCAGCGTGGACGAATCCTTGGCTATCCGACCGCCAATCTCGCTCCCGACCCAGCCAAGATCATCCCGGCTCGCGGTATCTACGCTGCTGTTGCTTGGGTAAGAGAAGGCGCTTTCACTGCTGCCGTGAGTGTCGGTATTCGCCCGCAGTTTGAAGGCGCTGATGAGCGCGTCGAGGCTTACTTGCTCGATTTCTCAGGAGACTTGTATGGGTACCGGTCGACGCTCGATTTCGCGGCGCGTCTCCGCGATGAGGTTCGTTTTGAGAGCGTCGACGCACTCCTCCAACAGATGGCGCGCGACGTGGAAGCAACACGCGCAGTGATCGCACCAGCTCTGGAGTCTTTCAGGGCGTCACATCCTGAAAGACATCGCAACAAACCAGCTACTTCTCCTGGGCTGTCTCCGGGCTGCCACTGACGGTTTGCGCGTGGTTGCCCCCCGATCAAGGGCGTGCCGGAGGTTACTATCCACCCAGAGCGTTGAACAGGGCTCTGTAGTAGTGCATAATCTCTACGGGATCATTGCTTGCAGGAATCTCAGCGAGGCAAAAGCCCTGGTACCCGTGCTCTTTCAGCAACCTGAAGAGCTCCGCGTAGGGGTAGTCGGGATTCCAGATGCGTGTGATGTGGACGAGGTGGATCCATCGTTTCACGAGATCGAAGTCGTGCTGGACCGACTTGTCCTTGACGTCGAGTTGGTTCGAGTTCCAGCAAGCCCAGGCATAGCCGTCCGCGACCTCGAAGATCTGGCGCATATCGCTGGCGTCGGCAACTGTGCCGTGCATCTCCACGCGAAGATCGAGTCCTAGGTTTTGAGCTATTTCGCCGCATTCGCGTACCGCTCGTCCAATCTGCTCCAGTGTCCGCTCACGAGGTACTCCAGCGCCCTCTTGATGCCCGTTCGGTCGGACCTTGACGCCCCCTGCCCCGACGTCTGCAGCCAGCTGGAGATAGCGCTTCGTGCCTTCAATGTTCTGCCGGACGACCTGAGGATCTATGCTGTGAAACTCGAAGGTCGTGCCGAGGCCGGCGAGTGTGATGCCCGAGTCAGCAAACCGCTCGCGAACTGTCCGGCGCTGAGCGCTACTAAGTGTGTCGTCGACGCCATGGGCGTGCGTCGTCCGCAACTCTACTCCCGTGAAGCTGGTCTCAGTACAGCGCTGAATGATCGTCGCGATGTCCCAGTCTCTGGCGAGGTTGTAGGTGACGAGGCCGAGTTGCACGAGTGGCTCCCTTCCCTCAATGTGAATGTGTCAGACCTGATCTGAGGCCGATATCCGGGGGATCGCTCCCTAGCGCTACCATTTGGGCGCCATCAGCACGAATCAGGGCGCCGCTTACGAACTCAGCGGCTGGCGAGGCGAGAAATGCTGCGATCGCACCGATCTCCTCGGGTCGCCCCAAGCGCTTCCAAGGTAGCTCTTCACGGGCGGTGCGGAGCTGCTCCTCGGTCGCGAAGTCGCGTTCCCCGGGCGTGTCAATCCAGCCCGGTGCAATGCAGTTGACGGTGATGTGATGTTGGGCAAGCTCGGCTGCGGCAGTGCGTGCCATGTGGAGCGCGGCTGCTTTAGCAGCGTTGTACGAAGTCGATCGTGCAAAGGGCTGTTCTGCGTGGATTGAGCTCACCACGATGATGCGGCCTCCACGACCGTGTTGCACCATGTGGCGGGCGGCGAGCTGACAGGTGTGGAAGGCACCCCAGTAGGTCACCGCAAAGGTGGCTTCCATTGCTTCCGGTGTCACTTCGAGGAAGGGCTGGCGGATAGAGCGGTAGGCATTGGCGACCGCGATGTCGAGCTGTCCGAAGGTCTGCACCGCAGCGTCGACAAGATCTTGAACCTGGGAGCGTTGCGAGACGTCGGCTGGAGCAAGAAGAGCGCGCTGGCCGAGTGCCCGAATGTCACGGCAGACGCTTTCGGCGAGCTCGAGGTGGGTAACGTCATTGACGACAATGTCAGCCCCGCTGGCGGCAAGGGCACGAGCACACGCGGCGCCGATGCCGCGAGCGGCTCCAGTAACGAGTGCCACTCTCCGTTCCGCGTTCATTGCCGCGTTCTTCCTCTCCTTCGCTGTTGCCCGCGCTCAGCACTGCCACTGAGCAACCGCCTTGTCGTTGAGACGGATACCGAGTCCGGAGCTGTCCGGTACACGCAAGATGCCAGGTCTCACGAGAAGTGGCTCGTCGAGTAACTCATCGCGCAACGGATTCGCCGTGACATCGTACTCGACGAGGAAACGCTGGGAACTGGACAGCGCAGCGAACATGTGAATTGTGGCAGCAAGTCCCACTGCTCCACCAAAGTAGTGTGGAGCGAGGAGCCGCCCCGGTGCGCTCGACCTTGCGAAGATCGCTGCGGCAGCAGTGAATCCACCGCACTTGCAGATATCGGGCTGTACAACATCGAGGAACTGCACTGCCCAGTCGTCGAACTGGGTGGTGCCGTACAGATTCTCCCCGCCGGCGAGCCTGAGTGCGGTCGAAGCGCGCAGTGCTGTCCAGCCTGCCCGATCGTCTACAGGAAGGGGCTCTTCGAGCCAGAACACACCGAGGTCTTCGAGTAGCGGAGCCGTTTCCTGAGCGGTGTGAAGAGTCCAACCCTGGTTGACGTCGGCGAGGAAGGTCGCGTGGCCTATGGCAGCGCGTACATCGCGGAGGTTATGCTCATCCACCTCCCGACCAAAGCCAATTTTCACCTTGACTGCGGAGAAGCCGTCCTCCACGAGCCGGGCGGCGAGCTGACCAACGTCGGACTGTCGGCGTTGAGCGAGGCCACTGGCATAAGCAGGAACTTCTGCGTAGGACGCTCCGTCGAGAAGCTGCCAGACGGGAGCACCCTGGGCTTGCCCGAAGATGTCCCACAAGGCTATGTCGATGCCGCTCAATGCCTGGTAGATCGGGCCCACCGCGCCCCACTGGAGGGCGAGCACGTGCAAGTGGCTGACACAGTGCTGCCAGAGATCCCGGGGATGCGTGAGGCGAAGGCCGATGAGCAGTGGCCGAAGACCCTGCGTGAGGGTGGCGATGCGCTCCGTAGGCGCCCAACTGGGGTAGTTGACCCAGCTCTCTCCGATGCCTGTGATACCCACGTCAGTTTCGACGCGCACTAGAACGCAGGTGCGCGCATCCATACGGCCAAACGCCGTGTAAATTGGCTCGCGCAGGGCTACCCGCAAGACGAGTGGCTGTACGTCCGTAACAGTGATCTCGTGGTGATTCTTCATTCCAAGGAGCATAGCCGAAACTCTGCCGGTACACTACCCCCATGATTACAACAAAGCACGCCCCGCGCCGGCGCAATGAACGAGTGTTGGAGGGAGCCCCAGCCCGCCCTCGAATGCTGGTTGCTGCTCCCAACGGAGATATCTTTCCCACGCGGCTCCAGGCTTTGGGGCGATCGGCCGGCGCGGTCACTCGCGTTGATGCTTGGATTCCCCTGCCGCGGGGTTCGCAGTTATTGATAATGCCTGACTGCGTCCCCGTGGGTTTACATCGGGATTCAGAGGAAGATGTTGACAGTCTTCCTGTTGCCGTTGCCCTTCCTCACGGCTTCGCGCGGACGTTTCTTCCGGCCTATCGCAAGCGGACCGGTGCGACGTACTTGCCGTTATTCGGCTACACAGCGGTTGCTGAACTGGGCGGAGAGTTGGTCGTTGCGGCTGTCCGTACGGATGACTTACCCGAATGGGATTCCCGGCACTTCACTACATCAGAGCTGCCGCAGCGGGTCCAAGAGCTCAAGGCTGCTCTCCCGCTCAACGGGATCGTTGAGCAGCTGAGCCGGTGTGCGCTCGAGTATGGTTGCTACACGGCCCAAAACACGTTCTACGGGCGTTGGGAGGCAGCACTGCCGAGTAGCAGCGCTTGCAATGCCCGGTGTGTTGGCTGTATCTCCGAACAGGAGCCTGATGGCCCACCGACACCTCAGCAGCGCATTCGTGAGATGGCCCGTCAGAGAGACATCGTCGAGGTGGCAGTACAGCACCTCGAACGAGCTGATCGGGCGATGGTGAGTTATGGGCAGGGCTGCGAGGGGGAGCCACTCCTCAACTGGCGGACTCTCGTTCGCTGTACTGAAGAGATTCGCAGGCGCACGTCGCGCGGCTGGATCAACGTCAATACCAACGGCTCGATGCCACACGCAATGGAAGCGCTCATCAAGGCAGGGTTGAATGCTTGTCGAGTCAGCGTGTTCAGTGCGCGGCAGGAGACTTTCGCCGCGTACTACCGTCCAAGAAGCTACGCGCTCGCCGATGTCGAGAGCTCACTGTGCCTTGCGAGCGACGCCGGGCTCTTTACGTCCATTAATCTGCTGACGTTTCCAGGGGTGACGGATCAGGAGAAGGAGATCGAAGCCCTCGTAGCATTCCTGCGCCGCACGAAGGTGCGTCTGGTGCAGATCCGCAACCTCACCATCGATCCTGAACAACTGCTTGAGAGTCTGCCACCGGCGGATAGTCCGGCACTGGGAGTGCGCGCGCTACTCCATCGCTTGCGGACAGAACTGCCCGATCTACTGATTGGCAATGCCAGCCGTTTGCCGGGCAGCACTGACGAACGCTGAAAAGAGGCCGCGCCATACTGGCCGCGTCTCATAGAGATCCTCGGGGTGGCACTGGATCCCGACGACGAAGTCCCCAGTGGCTTCCACGCCCTCAACGATGCCGTCAGGAGCGAATGCCACGGGGCGCAGACCTTCCCCTAGTGCCTGGATGCCTTGATGGTGGAAACTGTTGACCGGAAGCTCTTTGGTCTGCAGCGCCGTAAAGAGCTTGCTCTTACGCTCAAGGTGAATGTCGTGGGCGATGAAGTCCCGTGTCACATCGCGCTGGGGGTGCACGAGTGATGAGGGTCTCTCTGAGGGCAGGTCTTGCCACAGCGTTCCACCAAATGCAACGTTGAGCACCTGGCAGCCGCGGCAGATGCCGAGCAAGGGTAGATGGCGGCGCCGAGCGCCCGCAATGATGGGGAACTCGAGCCCATCGAGGTCATCATCACTTTTCGTGGCAGGGTGAGGCTTCGCACCATAGCGCAGTGGATTGACGTCCCAGCCACCTGGGATCAGTATGCCGTGGAGTGTGTTCACAAGCTGATCAAGTGCCGCATCATCCAGGCCGGGCACGATGAGCAAGGGGATGCCACCGGCATCCACGATGGCCTGCGCATACTGTGTTCTCAGTGTGACCTGGCGTCTGCCATCTGGTAGCGCCGTCACTGCGGTAGTAATGCCGATCAGTGGTCGCTGCATTGCGATCCTTTCTCTCGCACCGGACTTCGCCTCTTCACTATATCCCACGTGGAGCGCTTGCTTGGAGCGCGGCTCACGGCACTCGTTGGTATGCGCCGCTGACGTGAGTCGTGCTTCTCCGTCATACTATCTGTGGGGAACAGCGAATGCTGATCGATCTCTACACGGCGAGAAGACTTACCGCGATGTTTTCCAGAGTCTGAGAGAACGGTAACGGCGCGGTGCTACGGCGATTGCGACAGCGCATGTTGTTGTCTGTAGCATTTGGGATCTTTGTGATTCTGGTGCTTGGAATCAAGGCAGACCTCAGGAGCACGCTGAGCGTGCTAGTTGCTTTTCGATGGGAGCTCCTCCCCCTCGTCTTGTTACTGACGTGTTTCAATTACGCAGGCCGCTTTCTCAAATGGCAGTTCTATCTCCACCGCATCGCGAGCCCTGCTCCAGTGGCAGCAAGTGCACTGATCTTTCTCTCGGGCTTCTCTATGGTGTTGACTCCGGGCAAGATCGGGGAGTTACTTAAGAGCTATCTCCTCCGGCAGGTGAATGGAACGCCGCTCGCGCGCTCAGCCCCCGTCGTGCTGGCTGAGCGCCTGACCGACGGTTTGGCGCTCTTACTATTGGGTTCCGCTGGATTACTACTCTATCGGCGCGGGTGGGAAGTGCTTCTCCTGATTCTGTTGATCGCGGTCACGATCGTGGTAGTTGTACAGTCGCGGCCACTCTCAATTGCGCTGCTCTCTACGCTCGGGCACTTACCGCTGATCTCGCGAGTGGCCGCACATCTCCGCGAAGCCTATGAGTCGAGCTACCGCCTGCTGCAGCTCGATGCGCTGCTGGTCGGCGTGGGATTAGGAGTTCTTTCGTGGTCGGGTGAGTGTCTTGCTTTCTGGGTCATCTTGCGTGGACTTCCATTCAGTAGCTCCGCGAGCCCACTCCGACTACTGATTATCGCAGCCTTCATCTTGGCCTCCTCGACATTGGTAGGCTCAGCCTCACTCCTACCGGGAGGGCTCGGGGTAGCTGATGGCGGGATTACCGGACTCCTCCACTTCATCCTCGGTGCTCCTCTCGATCTCAGCGTCGCAGCCACGCTGCTCATCCGTTTCTGCACGCTATGGTTCGGAGCAGTGCTCGGGGTGCTTGCGCTTGCCGTCTTCAGCCAGCGCTTCGGCGCCATCACCAATCAGCCTGATAGTCCCGGATCTGTCGCGGGGCCGCGAGTTGGTGCGTAGGCCTGTCTCTGGAGTCGACGCACCAACCTTGGACCGTGAGGCTGGGCAGCCACGATGGCAGTGGCCGCAGGGGTATAATCGCAGACGTCAGGAGCACGTATGGCATATCAGTCCCTCTATCGCAAGTGGCGTCCTCAGACCTTTGCTGCTATGGTTGGTCAAGAGCTTGCTGCCCGGACGCTGGCTAACGCCGTGGCCAGTGGACGCATTGCGCATGCCTACTTATTCACCGGACCGCGGGGCACGGGTAAGACCAGTGCCGCCCGGCTCTTTGCCAAAGCCCTGAACTGCTCTGATCGTCAAGGCGCAGAGCCGTGTGATGCTTGTCCGTCGTGTGTGGCCATTCGCGAGGGGCGCTCTGTCGATGTGCTCGAGATCGATGGCGCTTCGAATCGCGGAATCAATGAAATCCGCGAGTTGCGAGAGCACGTGGGCCTGGCGCCAATGATGGGGAACTACCGATTCTACATTATTGATGAGGTGCACCAGCTCACGGAGGCTGCCTTCAACGCGCTCCTCAAGACTCTTGAAGAGCCGCCACGGCACGTCATTTTTGTCCTTGCGACGACCGATGGCCATAAGGTTCCGGCAACAATTGCGAGTCGGTGTCAGCAGTTTGCTTTCCACCGTATCGCCGACGCCGGCCTACGCGAGCGTGTCCGTTACGTCGCCGCCCAAGAGGGATTCCAGATTGAGGAGGGGGCGCTCGACTTGATGGTGGCGGCTGCGGATGGCAGCTTGCGCGATGCGCTGTCGTTGCTCGATCAGGCGGTGAGCTTCTGCGGTACGGACGTGACAGAGAAGGGGCTCGAGCACGTGCTGGGTCTCGTTCCGGCAGCAGCGGTGCGGCAGTTCGCCCGAGCGTTGCAACAGCGCAACCTTGCTGAAGCGCTGACGCTACTGAAGCAGTTGAGTGCTGAAGGTACCAGTGTACGTCAGTTCAACCGCCAGCTCGTAGGATACCTGCAACAGGAGCTTCTCGAGCATGCTCGTCGCGAGCATCGTGATGGGCGGTGGGAGTCTGCAAGCCTCATTATGGCGCTGCGGGCATTTGCCTCGATCGACTTCAGCACGCGATTCGCGGTGGCGCCAGAGCTGCCCTTGGAACTGGCCGCAGCCGAGGTGTGCTTACTTAACGTCTCCGTTCCGAGCCCTTCCGTAGGGCAAAGCCAGGCTCTGAACACCTCGCCAGGCGCAGGACCACCATTTGTTGGATCTGGTGGGCCTGCTACCACAACTGTGGCACCGGGGGGACGGACGGGCCGGCGGCCTACTGCATCGCCCCGCGCGGGCTCATCGGTGAGCGACCGACCCCAAGGCGGACCGGACGATACCGTGTTGCGTCCGGCAGTAGTGGCTGGCGCGCCACCGTTCGATCGCCAGTCTGCAGCCGCCAGCGGTGTGGTCGATCAGGCTCGGCGGCAGTGGGAGGCCGTGATCGAGCGTCTCCGAGTTGCCGATAAGAAGATCGTAGCGCTCTGCAATTCGTGCCAGCTGCTGGGCATTGAGGGAGACGTGCTTCTGCTGACTGCCAGCGGCAACGACTTCGTGTATCAACAGATCACGAGAGCCAACGTACGTGCGGTGATCGAACCTATCCTCCGTCAGGTCTTTGGCCGCGAGCTTACGCTCCGCTGTGAGCTGCACCCGGTTTCTCTGCCGCAAAGAGCGTCTGAAGCCAGGACCGATGAAGCAGCTGAGCACGCTCAGGACTCGTTACAAGCTGTAGATCGGGCAGAGGACGGGGCGACAGCGAAGCCGGAAGAGGAGGATCCCAAGGGTGCTGCTCTGCGCGACCCAACGGTCAAGATGGCAGTCGAAGTCTTTGGGGCGAGGGTCGATCGTGTGTTGCTCAGTAACGAGGAACGCACACGCCTAACGTCATAAGCGCGGTGCGTTCGGCATTCGTGCGAGCGTGCAGATGTGAGGAGTACATCCGTGGTTGGCAACCAGCGACAGATGCTGCAGCAAGTGCAACAGATTCAGCGACAGATGCAGAAGATTCAGGAGGCTCTGGGAAGTGAGACGGTGGAGGGATCGGCGGGTGGCGCTGTGACGATCACGATCACGGGCCATCTCAAGGTTACCAACGTCCAGGTCGATCCCGAAGCTGTAGACCCTCAAGACGTCTCGCTGCTCGAGGAGATGCTTGTGACGGCCATCAATGATGCCATCAGCAAAGCGCAGGACCTCGCAGCGAAGCGTCTCGAGCCACTCACTGGTGGGCTCAAGGGCCTCGGACTGCCACCTGGGCTCCTGTAGAGCGAGTGGCTGTGCGTACTGTACTTGACTTCTGGGCTTCTGAGATGTGATCGCCGCTCGACGTGAGGCTTCTGAGCCACAAGAAAGATGGTTGGCGTGGTAGAGAACTTGGGCGTTGCTCGCCCTGTGGTGACGCTCATTGATGAGCTTTCTCATCTCCCCCAAATTGGGCCGAAGACGGCTCAGCGCCTTGCCTACTTTCTCCTTCGCGCGCCGCGTGAGCGGGCGCAAGCTCTTGCACAGGCGATCATCGACGTGAAAGAGAAGATCATCCTCTGCGAGGAGTGTTTCAACCTCACGGAGGAGTCACCTTGCCTCATCTGTGCCTCTCCCGGGCGTGATCGCCGTCTTCTCTGTATCGTGGAAGATCCCATCGATACCGTCGCGGTGGAGCGCACCCACGCCTATCGAGGACTCTATCACGTGCTGCACGGCGCGCTGAACCCGCTGGAAGGAATCGGCCCGGACGAACTGCGGATTCGCGAACTGCTCGCTCGGGTACGGCGGGGGGGAGTTGAGGAAGTGCTGCTGGCGACGAACCCTACCCTGGAGGGCGATGCCACCGCTGACTACACCGCGAGAGAGTTGCAGCGGATGGGCTTTGCTGGTGTGATCACGCGCCTTGGCCGTGGCCTGCCCGTAGGAGGCGATCTCGAGTACGCGGACGATCTCACTATAACGCGGGCCATTGAGAGCCGCCGGTCACTCTGACTCACGGCTCATCGACGAGACGGTAAGCACTGAGATGTATGTCGTGGGAACTGCGGGCCACGTCGATCACGGGAAGTCAACGCTCGTGTACCGACTGACCGGTATCGATCCTGATCGTCTTGCGGAAGAGAAACGGCGTGGGATGACCATCGATCTGGGATTCGCCTGGCTGACGCTCCCGAGCGGGGCCAAGGTGAGCCTAGTAGATGTTCCGGGCCATGAGCGCTTCATCAAGAACATGCTTGCCGGCGTAGGGAGCATCGACGCTGTGTTGCTAGTCGTGGCTGCAGATGAGGGTGTGATGCCGCAGACACGGGAGCATCTCGCCATCGTGGATCTTCTCGGGATCACCCGCGGAGTAGTCGCGATCACGAAATGCGATCTGGTTGATGATGACTGGCTCGAGCTTGTGCGGGAGCAGTTGCGAGAGGTTTTGGCTCCGACGGGCCTGCACGATGCTCCGCTGGTTCCTGTGTCGTCGGTAACTGACACTGGTATCAATGACCTGGTACTCGCCCTGGAGGCAGTCCTGCTGTCGGTACGTGTGCGCAACACCTCTGGGGTTCCTCGATTACCAATTGATCGCGTCTTCACCTTGTCAGGGCACGGCACTATTGTGGCGGGAACGCTTACCGATGGGGTACTCGCGGTCGGTGAGGAGGTCGAGCTTCTGCCGCCAGGTGTGCTCTCGCGCATACGCTCTTTACAGACACATCGCCAGAAAGTCGAACGGGCGGCGGCGGGTGCGCGCGTTGCCGTCAACCTAGCGGGTGTCACAGTGGACCAAGTCCACCGCGGAGACGTGCTCACACTCCCTGGAAGCTTTTATCCCACCAAGACAATCGATGCGACTCTCCATTTGCTTCCGGATGCTGATCATACACTCCGTTCCGGTGATGGCTTATTCCTCTACCTCGCCGCCGCTGAGGTGCTCGTGTCGGTCCGGCTTCTCGATGCGCGCTCGCTCGGCGCTGGTCAGAGCGGCATCGCGCAGCTCCGGTTGATGGAACCGATCGTGACCCAAAGAGATGATCGCTTCATTCTGCGACGACCGTCGCCTGGGGGGACCATCGGAGGCGGAACGGTACTGGACGCTCATCCACCGCGTGTGATCCGCGGCCGGCCGGCGACTCTCCTCGCGCCTGAGCTGGAAGGAACGCAGCTCGCCGGCGCTCTATTGCAAGGATCGCGCCTGTGGTCAGTGAGAGAGCTCGCAGAGCGCTTACAGCTTTCTCAGGACTCTATCCGGGTGAGCCTTAGTAAGCTGGCGGACACCAATGCTGCCGTCCGGCTGGAGGAATGGGCTATCGGCGTAGAAGGATGGGACATCCTGTGCGAACGTGTGAGGGGAATAGTTGGATCTTTTCACGAGCGCTTTCCGCTACGTACCGGGATTCCTCGCGAAGAGCTGCGAACACGGCTCGGTCTTGAGCTGGCAGCCTGGTCTGCAGTTGAGCGAGCGCTCGTGGCCCAAAGCGTGATCGTGCTGGTAGGGCCCGCCGCGCATCTTCCTTCGTTCCAGCCAGTATTGAACGAGCATGATCGGGTTCGAACGCAACAGATCTTGCATCAGCTCGGGCAAGGAGGTATGGTCCCGCCGAGCCTGGTAGACGTCTTGGAAGATGAGAGGGAAAGTGATCTGATCTCCTTTCTCATGGAGAGAGGAGAAATCGTCAAGCTGAGTGACACACTAGCCCTCACGACGACGGTGTATAGGAAGAGTGTTCGCTCTGTGATCGAGGCGCTGCAACGCGGGCCCGTCACTGTGGCCCAGGTGCGCGACCTCCTAGGCACGAACCGACGCAGCGCACTTGCGCTCTTGGACCATCTCGATGGGCAGCGCGTCACACGGCGAGAGCAGGACACGCGCGCCCTGGTTCGGATTCCGGACTGGTACCTAGAGATGCCGCGGGTGGAGTGAAGCGCCCATCCCGCGTGACGGTCGTGCTCGTCATTGTGCTGGCTCTTGCCGCGGCGATTCCTCGGCTCGTTCTCTTCGATCAGATCGAGTTCAAGTTTGATGAGTCGCGCGTGGCACTACTCGCGCTGCGATTTGTTCAAGGTGAGGGTGCCCCCGCGACAAGCATTTTGACATCCGGTGGATTGCATAACTCGCCGCTCTTCGTCTACCTCATGGCCCCGGCGCTTCTCGTTTCCACTTCCCCTTACGTTCTTACCGCCTGGGTCACTATGTGGAATGTGATAGCCTGTATCGTACTTTTCCTCGTCCTGCGCCGTGCTACTGGCTGGCAGTTTGCCCTCATTGCCGCGGCACTTCTGGCTATTGATCCACTCGCTGTGCACTACTCGCGTAAAATTTGGGCGCCCGAGCTGATGCCTCCGCTCACGGTATTGCTCCTGAGCAGTCTGATCCTCGCGCTTGCTGAGGGGCGCATATGGTGGCTCGTCGGTTCCGGTGTTGCGCTCGCACTGCTCTGGCAGCTGCATCCAGCCGCCATCCCGGAGATCTTCGTGTGTGGCGTTATCGTGGCAGCTTTTGGCGCACGATGGCGCTCCCAGGCGCCACAGGCTATCTCGGCTGTCGTGCTTGCGGGGCTATGCTTTGTGCTGTTGGGGGCGCCGTTTGGTCTCTACGAGTGGCGCCATCACTTCGCTGACCTCCTTGGAGCTCTGTATCAAGTGTCGGCCCGGCCCGCTCTCACCCTCGAGCCCTGGCGAGTGCTGTGGTGGTTGGTGGCAGGCTGGCAGATGAAGCTCTTCTTCGGGCCGTTGTCGCTTCAAGAGAAGCTGCCGCCCGTTGGTCCATCACCAGGAGACTGGCTTGTGCTGGCACTGCTGCTTCTGGGTGGCGTGGAGATGGTGCGATGGATCCTGCAGCGCCGTACAGCGGGACAGCCAGATCTGCACGTGGTCGGGACCGTGACGCTTGCGTTGGTTCTGCTCCCCACACTCATTGCATCGCGTAGCGCCACGCCCATTTTGCCGCACTACTTCGTGTTCTTGCTGCCTTTGCTTGTGATACTGCTGACGGCCGGAATTACTGGGTTGAGCCGGGACGTAAGCCGCGTTCTGCAGCGCCCAACACTTAAGCTCTGGCTGCGCTGGGGACTCTTTGCCGGTCTCGTGGGCCTCTATCTCCTGCGGGACGTGGCGTTCTATCGGTCACTGGCGGTTCATGAAGCGGGGGGAGACTATGGCATTCCGGTCAGCGAGTCATTGCAGGCGGCACAGGATCTCCGCGCACCGAACAGAGCTCCGACGCGCGCCTTTCTCGCATCTGATCAAGGAGATGCAAAGGCCGTCTTCGCTTATCTGGCAGCTGCAAAGCTAAGCCCGTCAGTCACTCAGTTTGCTCCTCAAGAAGCAGTCGTCATTCCGTCAGGTACTGAGGCGCGCTACATCACCTTGGATCAGCAGACAAGAGCCGTGGCTATCCTGGAGCATCTTGGAGCTGTGCCATTGGGAGGTGGCTCCCCGTATCGTATTCTGCGCTTACCAGCGCACTCTGCTGAGGTCACGGTGCTGAACCTCGATCCACTGCTCCATCCCGCCGGTCCGTTTCACTTGGAGGGGGGAGCGATGCTCCTCGCTTCTTCGGTCGAGCTCCAGCCGTCGCGGCGCTCTATCGCGGTAACCCTGCTCTGGGAGGTGACGAACGCTGCTCTAGCGTCAGATCCACCCTTGCGTATCTTCGTTCACCTCTACGATGCCCAGCGCCATACGCTGGCGCAGGCCGACAATCTCGGCGTGAGCAACCGCGATCTGCACCGCGGCGATGTGCTCGTGACGTGGCTCGTCGCGCAAGCGAAGAACCCCTTGCCAGCGGGCCAGTATCCTCTTGTCGCCGGGTTGTACCAGGTGCAAGGATTCCACGTCTTGCAAGTGCGCGGCCCCCACGACGAACAACTCGGTGGTGAGATTCCCCTCGGACTCGTCACAGTTCCCTGATCATCCGAGAGGGCGACTATGGGCGGAGCGCTGTTGTCCCGTTTGGTGCTAGGCAATGAGTTCTACGCCGGTCAAGGTTGCCGGTGACTTGAGCTCGAGCACTGACAGTAAGGTTGGAAAGACATCGAGAAGGCGAATGCCCTGACGCTTGCCATTCGGGCCGTGGTGGGGCCAGTGCAGCATGAAGATGCCGTGCTCGGCGTGATTACCCATAGAGTGATTTGGCATTGGTGAGAGAAACAGCTCTTGGTGTCCTACAGAGGAAATCGGCCGGTAACCCATGCCGCCAAGCGTGCAGATGAGGTCCGGCGGGACCCCTGCTGTTCGCACGAACACTTCTTCAGGCTTGTGCGCTCGGTTGCTCATTGTGCGCCCATTGGCCCCAGTGAGACTCTCGAGGAGGCGCTTGATCTCGTTCCGGACGCGGTCATAGCTTCGCGGCTCTACGGTGCCTTGAGACTCCCGCCCAGTGACGTTCAGTGTAATACGCGTCACCTGGCTACCCTCCGCCCATGCCGTGGTGTGTTGCCAGTCGACGGAGACACCGGTGAGAAGGGCCGGAGAAGGTGGCATCTCGGTCAGCTTGAGGAGTCCCTGCTGAATCAGCCAATCGTTCACCGCAAAACCTCCGAGCGATGCGCGGGCACCGTGATCTGAGATGAGCAAGACGGCGGTGTTGGGGCTGAGAATCTCGAGAGTCTCCGCGATCTGACGGTCAAGAAGCTGGCAGTGCTGGAGGAGAGCCTCGGGATGATCCCAGTGGAGATGTTGAAGGCGATCTAGGGTTGGATCGACCACTACAGCACAGGCTGGTTGTTCCGCAGCGATGAGGAAGCGCACAAGCTCGAAATGCTGTCGCGTGATCTCCGCCGATTCCTGTAGTGCTGAGGCAAGCGTCTGGCCATAGTGCTCGCGGAGATCGAATGTGTAGTGAGGGAAGCGCTCTCGGATCGTCGTAGACAAGTTCATTGGCCACGTGAAGTGAGGGGCATTAGTTGGTGTCAGTACGCAGCCGACGCTGACTCCTAGAACCGGGCGCGGTGGATAGCTGGGCGGGGCGCCAACGATTACTGACTGTAAGTGCTCGCGAGCAAGGAGATCCCAGATCCTCTCCACGTTTACGCTGCGTGACGTCACCGGGTGGCCTGATCCATAACTGTGGCCGGTTCGTTGCCGCGCGCCATAGATGCCGAGCTCGCCGGGGTCACGTCCGCTGAAGAGCGCTGGCCATGCCGGAAGTGATGTCGCAGGGAGAACGGACTCGAGCTCTCCCCAGATCGAGGTGTCGAGAAGCTGCGAAATAGCCGGCAGGCTAGGTCGGAAGCGCTCAAAGAGGAGCTGAGGGCTAGCGCCGTCGAGGCCAATGATCAGGAGGCGTAGTGACGGATCGGTTGACACCCTTGTTCCTCCTTATCTCACGCTCTGCGAGTCTTCCGTGACGTGTTTCCTGTTGCGCAACTCCTGTGCCGGATTGACGGCGAACCAGCTCGCGGAGGAGAAGGGTCGGATCGCTAGCTCTCTTCGCTCTTGTAAGGAAGCACGTTATCTCGCCTCGCGACACTGTCACCAGTGGGCAAGAGGAAAGGGAACTCGAAGATGGCTTCCGCAGTCACCACCGCGGTGATCGCAGCAATTGTATCGAGCGTGAATTCCCTTTCTGCCGCAGCTGCTATCGGTGTCGCAGGCTTCCTCCTTCTTCTGATCTTCGTTGTCGAGAAGGAAGTGCTGGCGACGAATGGCAGCCGCGAGCTTGCGATAGCCGCTCGATACCTCAACTTGGTTATCGTTCCGCTGATCTTCGCAGTGATGTTGATTGGCGTCTTCCGGGTTCTCCTCTCGAGCGGTGTGATCCACTAGGCAAGCTCAATCTCCTTAGAAAGACGTAAGCCTCCCCCAACAGAGCGGGGGGCGTTTTCTTTTGCCTGCGTTGTCCCTCTCCCCGTGACGTTGACAGCGTCCACTCGAGGCTCTTCGTTGCGAGCGCTACTAGGCGTATAGTGTCGTGCCGTCTCTGCCAGCCAGGGCGTGCCAACGGCACGACTTCCTGGCATATCTTCTCCCCACGCCGTGGCTCTCTGGTGCCTCCTCTTGAGAGATTCTTTCTGCCGCGCATGCTCCATTTTCGGTGCCGCACACGCCCAACTGGTAGGCTCACTACGGGCCGTCACGGCCACATGGCGCTGCTTGTAGGGTAAATGCGTTCCTTCGCGCACAGCAGTGGATAGAGGACTTGTGGTGGGTACTGCCTGCGGTATTCGCGCTTGCGAGATCAGTGGGAGGTGAGACGGTCGACGACCATCGCACAGTAGAGCAAGGCCAGGTAGACGTTCGAATACTTGAAGAGAGACCACGCCAGCGCCGTCGATGGCTTGCGCATCAGCTGGAATGACTTGAGAAGGAAGCCAATTCCCAACACGCTTGCTGTAAGCATATAGACCAGTCCCATGGAGCGGGTGAGGAAGAGCGCAATGGTTGCGAGCACGAGTAGGAGCGTGTATTCGAGAATCCCCCGGTAGGTCGAGTCTCTACCGCGAACAATTGGGAGCATCGGGACTCCAGCAGCGCGGTAATCCTCCTCACGTACCAGTGCCAGCGCCCAGAAGTGGGCAGGTGTCCAAAAGTAGATGATGGCAAAGAGCAAGACGGCAGGTAATCCGATCTGGTGAGTAACAGCGGCCCATCCCACAAGTGGAGGTACTGCCCCCGCAGCTCCGCCGATGACGATGTTCTGAGGAGTGCGGCGTTTGAGCCATATAGAGTAGACCAAGACGTAGAAAAGGTTCCCGGCGAGCGCAAGACCGGCCGCAAGGAAGTTGACCGTCAAGGCGAGCAATAGTGTGGCACTGACGGTGAGCAGGGCGCCGAAGAGGAGGGCGCGCTCTGGGTTCACTTGACCGGAAGGGAAAGGCCGGGAGCGTGTCCGGCGCATCGCTGCGTCAATGTCGCGATCGACGTAGCTGTTGAAGACGTGTGCACCCATGGCGGCGAGAGCACCACCGAAAAGCGTGAACGCGAAGATGCGCACGAAGCTCGTGAAGGGAAGGGGTTGGAGACGCTCGGCCATGAGCATTGCAGCAGCAGTAGGAACGAGTAGAAGGGGGATGATGCGAGGTTTGGCCAGGGCGACGTAGGCGCTGAGCGTGTGCTGGCTGGCTGAGACCGATTGCCGTTTGCGCTGAAGAGGGCTCGGCCGCGCAGTCAAGTACCACAACGTGAGCGCGAAAAGGACGACGACGATACTACTGAACAGCAGCTCTCCCACCGTCAGACGCACGTCCACTAGAGGAGCTAACCACATCCTAGCCATATCCACTGCGTTTCGCCTGATCATGATCTGACACAAAAACCTGCTGTGGTACCAGATGCCCGAGAGTGAGCTGGTCCCTCGACGACTGCGACGGATCCTTCTTCTCGCCTACTCAGGTCGCATCCTATAGTAGCGCACAGACCGTGAATCGCCATCATCGCTACGGGAACCTACTGATGTCGAGGATACGGGATATGAGTAGACGACGGTGCAATTGGCCGGGGCTATTTCTCAACGTTGGCTCGCTCAGGTCAGCGAGGTGGAACGCCAGTTCCGGCAGCCTCTTCTGTGACGGAATTCGTTACTATGGTGCCGTGCCTCCGTAGCTCAGCGGATAGAGCGGCCGCCTTCTAAGCGGTTGGTCGCGGGTTCGAGTCCTGCCGGAGGCGCCGCTCTGATGACTATCGTGGCTTCTCCACATTTCGCGACGCCAGACGGCGTGTCGAGCGCTACTACCGGTTGAGGTGCATCGGCATGATCATGTGGAGCGCTTCTTCGCTTCCCACTTCGTGGGAACCCCCGACAGGCTTGAGCAATACTGGAAGCATCTGACCGCGAGTCGTCCAGATAGCCGTTTGCTGCGTATGGATGGCAGCGATGGCGTCGGCCAGGTACGTATTGTCGAGATTGATCTCCGCCGCCCCACCTTCAACCACGGCATCAACCTCAGTGACATTCTCGCCTACCTGGGCAGCGGTAGCCTGGAGCGTGACCGTCCCTGGCCCATTCTCGTCTTTGATGGGCTTGATATCGAGATGAAGGGCGTTGTTGGCATCCCGAGAAACGAAAGAAGTGAATCGAGCAGCGCGCTGGAGATCACTGGTCGTGACCGCAACTCGGACAGTGTGCTGAGAGGTCTGATCGAGAAGGCGAGCGAAGTCGACGTAGTTGCCCTCGATGAGTCGTGACACGATGTCGACGGACTCAGAGTGGAAGAGGACCTGCGTCCGGGTTGGCGTCGTGGTGATAGTCAGCGTGCCTTCCGTGCCACCAAACGCACGCGATACTTCCTGCATCGTGCGCGCCGGGACGATGAGATCGATCCCCGCTTGCGGGGACCCCACTGCGACCGGATTGTCGAAGGTAAGGCGGCGGATCGAGAGCCGGAAGGAATCGCAGCCGACGAG
Organism: Chloroflexota bacterium; assembly: GCA_023381895.1. The sequence continues at coordinate 478 of JAMCTA010000071.1, read as the reverse complement.
GGTCAGCTCATTATCACGCAAGCGGAGGAGAAGGCCAGCCAGCTGTGGCCGCATCTCGTCTTTGGCGGCGGCAAACTGCACATCGCTGATGGCGTCGCACAGTGCCGACGCTTCTATTGTGACGAGCGGCGGCTCGTTGACTTGATCAATACGAGGAAACTCGCTCGCATCGAGTCCCTTGACGTTCGCCTCGAACCGCGAGGTGCGCACGATCAGTGTCTGAGAGCGCCTGTTAAGATCGAGCTCGACCCTATCGGTAGGAAGAGAGCTGATAAGGTCGGTGAAGAGGCGAGCGGGCACGCTGATGCTGCCCTCGATATCGACTTCCGCGGGTATCCAGGCAACAATCGCGATATCCATATTGGTGCCAGCCAAGCGAAGCCGCCCATTGTCTGTATTCAGCAGCACGTGACCGGTCACAGGCAACGTGCTGCGTGGTGCCACAGCGTGACCAACAGTCGAGAGTGCCTTGCTCAAG
>JAMCTA010000164.1 GCA_023381895.1 Chloroflexota bacterium | reverse complement strand
GTCGGCAGGCTGTTTGAGGCCATTCTTCCTGACAATGTCTTCATTATAGATAGTTATGATCAGCGTGCCGCCGAAAGGCATGCCGATGATCTTGCCATTGTAGGTGGCTGCTTGCTGGGATGCCTTCGCCATACCCTCGAAATCCGCCTTGGCCGTCTTATCACGGTCGAGGTAGCTGCTCAGATCCAGTAGCGCACCATGGTAGGCCATGTTTCTCCCATATATCCCTTGAATGCGGTACGCGTCCGGACCTGTTCCTCCGGCAAAGGCGACGAGCAGCTTAGTATTGTAGTCCGGTGGAATCTGCAGCTTGATCTTGTAGGTCGGCTCTCTGGTGACGAACTCCTTCGCCAGTTTCTGAATGAGAGATTCCCAGTTCTGAGCCCAATCCTAGACATCAATCTGCGAGCTCTGCGCTCGCCTCCATACCAAGCTGGCCGCGCATACCCTCTGTATCTATCTCAACTGCCTGCTCGGCTACTCCGACTTCTTGCCAGGATCAAGGCACTCGCTTTCAACTAGCACAACACCCCATTAGGAGACAATACGTGGTAGCTAGGATGCTAGACCTGAGTCCAGTCAAACACGACGCCCACGTAGTCATCCTTGCGGTCCCGTAAGCCAACGTAGGCAGTCTGTGCCTGTTCCGGTGGCAGCAGATGGCTGCGTAAGGGCCGGACCTTCAGTCGATCATCAGCCATCAGCCGAAAGGCAATGTGGGTGTTTCGCTCCAAGGAGTGTTTGGGTGATGTGTCTCCCTTCCTACCATCGCCACCGGCTTGCACCGGGTATCGCCACTCGTGCGCCCCTTTGAAGGTGAGGCAACCATTGCTCCAGAGATGCACATAGTTGAATACCTCCGTCACGTCCGCCTCGTAGCGACCGCGAGGGCTCCCCAGCAGGATCACCTCCCCAAGCCGGCCGGTTATGCGCGCGGCGAGGTGGATGGTGCGCGGATTGCCAACAGCTTCAACGGTTGCCTCGACGCCACGGCCGGCGGTGAGCGCCATCACTTGCTCCAGCACAGCGGCGTCCCCAGCACCGGCGTTGACGGTGTGGCGAATGCCACACTCCTGCGCGAGATCGAGGCGATGCGGCGCCAGGTCAACGCCGACCGTTTCCACACCGGCCAGTTGCAGCAACTGGGCGCATAGATTACCAACGGTTCCCTGGCCGATCACCGCTGCCCAGTCCCCAAGCTCCAGATTGGAGACACGCAAGGCCGTCATCGCCACTGTGGCTAGGCGCGCGAACGGGACGCAGGGTTCCTCTACCGCGCTTGGCGCCTTGACACAGACGCGGCGAACTCGACTGTAGAGTTGGTGCCCACCGTAGGTGAAGACCAGGTCGCCCAGGTGTACGTCGGGAAACTCACTACCCTCATGGATCACCTCGCCAACCGCCGCGTACCCCGGGCGGACCGGATAGCGGTGCTCGCCGGTGGCATCTACGAAGGCGGCACCCTCTGTGCCAGCACTGATCAGGCTGTAGCGTGTCCGGATCCAGACCTCCTCAAGGCTCCAGGCGGTCTCGTCCACCGAGAGCTCCTGCAAGGCAGCCCTCCCTGGCTCGGTAATGACGACCTGCTTTGATTGCAACACGCTCCTACTCCCTCTCTTCTAGGCCGGCGATGCCCAGCCGTTTCAGTGATGCTATACCGATCCTGGCACAGGTATTAGCATCCATACCAGCCAGTCTGGGGCCAAGGACCTCCAAGCCGGCAAAACCATCGAACCCCGTACTCTTGATCACGTCCAGCCACGCAGCTAAGGGGATCACCCCTTCGCCAGGCAGGAGACGATCGTTGTCAACCAGCTCATCTTTCGGGATGTTCTTGGCGTCGTTGATGTGCAGCAAGACAATGCGCTGGGCCGAGGTCTGCTGGATCGTCTCCAGCGTGTCCCCGGCCGCATACCAGTGGTACGAATCCAGCGTCATGCCCACGTTCGCGGCTCCCGCCTCGTCCAGCAGGTGATTCATCTCGACGAGCGACTGCACAAACACATGAGGTCGTTCAGGATGGAGCGACCTCACACCGAGAAATTCGATGCCGAGCCGTACCCCAGTGCCTGCCAGGGCTTGGTCAACTTCGCGGATGCGCGTGACTACGGTGGACCAAGCTTCCGCCTTCGGGTGAAAGGTACGATTCCAGAGAACCGTGCCGGTGCGGGTTGCCCCTATGGATGCCGCGGCGCTCGCCCGCTGTGACAATCTCCTTAGTGCCCCCGCCCATTCATCTCCTGCAGCAAAGAGCTGCGCTCCCAACACGCCTCCGACCGTCGCGGCGGCGATACGGTAACGAGCTAGGAGCGCGCGTACCATAGCGGTATCGCCGCCGAACTGCTGCTCGACCTCGCCGAGGCTAAAATCCACGCCTGCATAGCCGTGTCTTGCTGCGAGAGCGATCTTCTCCTCCAGCGCGAGCTTCTGCTCACGTACCTGAGAGCCATGCAACGTTGCTCGGATCCGGCTCACTTGTGGATTCTCCCCTCATCCCTTTAGTAGCGCACACTAAGGACAGGCTGTGGTAAGTAGCCTCTCGGCATCACCGTCTCTCTACTCGACCGTATGCTGTACCTCTACCCTCACCCCCTGATGCCGCTCATGACGATGCCGCGAATGAAGTAGCGCTGACCGACGAAGAAGAGCACGATCGGTGGCACTATCATCATGACCGAAGCGGCCATGAGGAAATTCTGCTCGGGCTGGCCCGTCGGTACACCCGTAATGCCTCCCGTGTTGAAATACTCGAGCCCCAAAGACAGCGTGTACTTCGACTCGCTGTTCAAGTAGATCAGTGGCCCGATGAAATCACTCCAACTCACGAGGAAGGAGATAATAGCGGCGGCGGCCCACACCGGCATGCAGAGTGGTGTCAGGATCCGCCAGAAGATCTGCATCGCATTCGCACCATCGAGACTTGCTGCTTCATCGAGGTCTCGGGGAACCGATAGGAAGAACTGCCGGAAGAGGAAGATGAAGAAAGCGCCACCGCCCAAGTACTGCGGCACAATAAGCGGTAGCCACGTATTGATCCAGCCGAGCTGCTTGAAGAGAAGGAACGAGGGGATCATCGTCACCGTTGGCGGGATCATGAGCGTACTCAAGACGAGCATGAACAGAGCGTTACGGCCCGGAAAACGAAAGCGGGCAAAGCCATAAGCTACCAGCGAACTGGAGAGCACTTGCCCTACCGTGGCAGTGACGCTAATGACGACCGTATTTTGGTACCAGAGCAAATACGGCGTCATTTTGAAGATAAGAACGTAATTTTGCCACTGTGGCGCCGCTGGAAACCAGACAGGAGGGATGATCAAGATCTCGTTGATCTTCTTGATTGATCCGACGAGTGCCCAATAGAAGGGAATGCTAAAGATTACCGCGAAGATGATGGCGAGCGCATAGAGGCTGAACTGCCGCACCATACCTGAAATTGGGACGGTACCGCTATGGACGGCTGCTCGTTCCTGGAGATGATCTTGCCGGATGGCCGGTGTGGCGTCAGTACTGCTCATTGCTGCCGCTCACCCTCGTAGTGCACCCAGCGAACCTGGCTGCGAAACTGCAAGTACGTTACCCAAAAGATGAGGGGAGCATCCACAAGTGAGCC
>JAMCTA010000070.1 GCA_023381895.1 Chloroflexota bacterium | reverse complement strand
GTAGTTCTCCCCTTGAAAGGTTTACAAGAGCAGCTATGACGGAGAGAAGTGTGATGGAGCGGCGAAGTGCTCCCAGCGTCCAGGTGTTGGCCTCAGCCGAGGAAGTGGCTCTGGCGGCTGCGGAGCAAGTTCAGCGTCAGCTCAAGAGGCGCTCCGATAGCGTACTTGCCTTGCCAACGGGGCAGACGCCGATCGGTCTCTACGCGGAGCTTTCGCGCCGCTGTCGTGATGGTGAGCTATCCTTCGCAGACGTGCGCACGTTCAATCTAGATGAGTTCGTGCACATTCCTCCTGACTCGCCGCTCAGCTTTGAGAGCTACATGATGCAGCACTTGTTCTCGCACATCGATGTTGATCTGGCGAAGGCCCGCCTCCCGAATGGGAACGCCCCGAATCTAGATGCGGAGTGCCGGGATTATGAGCGAGAGATTGCCGCTGCTGGAGGTATCGACCTCGCTATCGTCGGCATTGGGCTCAATGGCCACTTGGCATTCAACGAGCCGGGCACGCCGTTCGAGAGCCGTACCCACGTCGTCCGCTTGAGCCCGTCTTCGCGGGAGGCCTTTGCCGCGGAGTTTGGTGGTATCGATCGGGTGCCAGAGCTTGGAATCACTATGGGACTGGGCACGGTTGGCGAGGCGCGGCGTATCATCCTCCTCGCCTTGGGGCAAGATAAAGCGGAAATCGTGGCGCGTGCTTTGGAGGGGCCAGTCACGGTTGATGTACCAGCGTCGATCTTGCAGCAGCATCCAAACGTACAGGTGATCCTCGACCGCGGGGCAGCGCATCGCCTTCACGTTATGCCATAGCCGCAGTGGTCCGGTAGCAGAGCGCTGGCAGAGTTCTTGCTGGTCACCGGGGATGTGGCACATTCCCCACAAAGCATATGGATGAGATGAGTAGACTGTGGTGGTCAGCCGTAGTTGTGACATCCATGTGGTAGGCGTGTAGGATTATCGTTGCTTGCACATGAGGGGCTCATTCATTTTTCCCATCTCCCAAAGTGGATAGCCTCTCGTACAATATGATGAGCGTCAGGAAGGCGTCTTTCCTGACTCTATCCCACAAGGTGAAAAGGGAGTCGTCAACATCGCACGAGACATTCGGGTCAATGAAAAGATTCGCGCTCGAGAAGTGCGCGTAATCGGGGAGGACGGTCAACAGCTCGGCGTCTACAGCTTCTATGCTGCTATGAATCTGGCGAAGGAGCGCGGGCTCGACCTCGTGGAGGTCGCTCCAAATGCGGTTCCGCCAGTATGCCGTCTCATGGACTATGGCCGCTATAAGTATGAGCAGCAGAAGCGTGAGCACGAGGCCCATAAGACTCAGCGCACGAACGATCTCAAAGAAGTGCGCATGTTTCCGGGAATCGATGACCATGATCTCGAAACGAAGACGAAGCTGATTCGGCGTTTCGTCGAAGATGGAGATAAGGTCAAGGTTACGGTCCAATTTCGCGGGGCACAGATGCGCCATCAGGACATCGGTCGCGACGTCCTCGAGCGAATCCTCACCAACCTTCGTGGGGTAGCGGCTCTGGAGCGTCCGATCGTGATGGAGGGGCGCAGCATGAGCATGTTTCTGGGTTCCGCAGTGCACCGGCAAGGTGGTGCGACGAGTGTTGTGCGTCCGACGGGAGAGGCAGGTCCTCCTCAGTCTGAGGCGACTACGCCAACTGTGGTACCGACCATGCCTTTACATCCGGTCGCCAGCGGTCCGGTGGGGTCTCCCGAAGCCGGCTCGCAAGCTCCATCCGGAACAAGTCGAGGCCGCCCGGCTTCATAGCGTTCTTCGGGCGGATGCTGCATGGCTAAGCTGGATGGTCGCCGAGTGCGCCTTGCCGATTTGCTCGTGGAGCGAGGCTTCTATCCGACACTCGAGCAGGCCAGCGCGCATATCCTGGCAGGCCATGTATGGGTGGATGGTAGCCTTGTGGATAAGGCAGGGACCGCAGTCTCGACGACTGCACGGTTGGTAGTGCGCACCGGAGCACGCTTCGCTAGCCGTGGTGGCTTCAAGCTGGCGACGGCATTGCAGATGTTTCCGATACAGATCTCAGGGCGCGTAGCGATCGACTGTGGGGCTGCGACCGGAGGGTTCACGGATTGCCTTCTGCAGCAAGGTGCGTCTTTCGTATACGCCGTTGATGCTGGAGTCGGTCAGCTTGTGGGTCGCCTCGCGGCAGATTCTCGCGTCCGTAACTGGGAGCGCACCAACCTGGGAGAGCTACGCAGAGCACAGCTCGAGCCTCCTCCTGACCTCATCACGCTCGATCTTTCTTATCTGTCGTTGAAGGATGCGCTACCCCTCGCAGGCCGGCTCCTCGATGTAGAAGGTGATGTCTTGGCATTGTTCAAGCCGTTATTCGAGGTGGAAGATGCCAGGGCGCGCCGGACCGGTCGGATCAATGGAGATCATTTCATCGTGGAAGGTCTGCAGCGTGTACTCGATGTGGGGGCACGGGTAGGGCTACAACCGCTGAGAGGCACAAAGCTTGCGCTACGCCCTCGCCACGGTGTCCACGAGTATTTCCTGTGGTTTCAGCGTACCACCTCGGCGGTGCAGTGGGCACCTTCTTACGGTGAGCTGGCGGACCTGGTGGGAGGTAAGGGGATAGGGCCTGACGAGGCGTAGAGTAATGGCTACGGACCCAGTGGCAGTTGCCAGGTGGGAGACCAGGGGGAGTGTTACCGCCGGGCCATTTCTCCGCTTACTATGAGCGTATGGCAAGAGTGAAGACACCCTGGTCAAATCTAGGTCGACTACTGCAGCGGCTGTTGATTCTTTTGGTGCTGCTGCCAGTGGGCCTATTCGCAATTCCCGCTAGTCCAACCTACGCCGACCAGTCTCCGTATCTCCTACCATGGCAGGCAGGCCAGTACTACGAATGCATCCAAGGCAACAACAGCGTTGCCGATCATCGGGGTGTGGAAGCATATGCGTGGGACTTTCCGATGCCGATGGGAACACTCATCTTGGCTGCCCGTGGTGGAACGGTCACGATGGTGAAGGATGATTCCAACACCGCAGGCTTCAATATCTCGTATGCCAGCGATGCCAACTACGTGGTCATCAATCATGGCAATGGTACCCAGGCGCTCTATCTCCACTTGATGTATGGAGGAGCGCTCGTTCACGTCGGTGAGACGGTTGTCCGAGGACAACCAATTGCGCTCAGCGGAGACACCGGGTGGACGAGCGGGCCACATCTGCACTTCGTCGTCGAAGAGAGTTCGCCAACGGAGCATCTTACGCAGTCACTTCCGATCAGCTTTGCAGACGTCAACGACTGGGGCGGAGTTCCCCAGCCTGGCCGTTGGTACACTTCTCAGAATACCGTGGCAACATCGATTCCTCGGCTTCCACCGCTCGTGGCCTCTCATCGGGACACCCCTATCCAGGCAATCGCGACCACGACCGAAGGCTCCCGCCTGGATTACGGTATCCCGCATGGCCACTTCTTCAAAGAAGCAAATGGGCATGGTGGTGCAGGGATCACCGGATATATCGTTACCAATGATTATCACGTCCCGTTCTGGGGCGACTTTGCGTCTTTGGGAGGCGTCCGTCTACTGGGTTATCCGATTGCCGATCGATTCACGATGGATGGCTTCGTTGATCAACCGTTCCAGAAGGCGGTACTGCAGTGGGATGCTGCGACGCAGTCTTTCAACTTCCTCAACGTCTTGGACATCCTGCACGACGACGGTGATGATGCGTGGTTGCAGGCCTACGACCAGATTCCGCCGCCGCTAAGCACAGCACCTGATGCTGGCTTGAACTGGTCCCAGATCGTGCGGCGACATCTGGCGCTACTTGATTCCAATCCAACCCTGCAACAGTACTTCCTGAACACACCGGACTGGCTGAATCGCTTCGGTCTACCGATGAGCGGGGTAGTCGATGAGGGCCCCGATTGGGTGGTGCGCTGTCAGCGAGCAGCACTGCAGCTATGGAAAGTCGACGAGCCCTGGGCAAAAGCCGGGCAGATCACCGTGGTCAATGGTGGTGATCTCTTGAAGGCGCGCGGGCTGTTGCCTCCCTCCTCGACCGGCGTTGATTATGCGCCGGTGCCATAGGAGACGGTGTCCATCGGATGCCTGGCGGCGCTCACGCAGAGGCTCCGGCATGCGCACCGCCGTAAGGCCGTTCCTGATGTTGTCGCTCAGCACTGAGTGCTGTGTGCAGCTGGATCACCCCTCTAGATACGTCCTGGTCGGCAGCTGCGAGAGACTCCGGTGTGCCAATATCACGGACGTAGACTTCTGGTCCGGCTATCACACCTCGAATGCGCAGATGACAACGCAGCAGGTGCGGCACAACGTGGAGACCGATGTCACACGGTGCATCCGCGGGTAGGTGATCGAGGGCTCGCCTACCGAAGATGTAGATTCCGGCGGCAGCTAGGTTGCTCGGTAGGCCTTCACGTGCCGGTTTCTCGAGAAACGCCGTGATCCATCCCGACGAGTCTGTTACGGCTACGCCTTTATTCCACGGATCTGGGACTGCGTGCAGCAGGCACGTCACGTCGGCGACCGAATGGGAATGAATCCGGCTGAGATGACGCAGGTCTGCATTGCTGAGGACATCTCCGTAGACAACGTAGCAGTCAGTGTCAATGAAGGAGTGCAGCGCCTTGAGTGTCCCTCCCGATCCGAGCAGCCTCGGTTCGAAGAGCAGTGAGATACGGGGAGATCGAACGCTTCGGAGAAATGCCGCGAGGTGCTCTGCCCTATGATGGCTGTTTACGACAACGTGACTTACACCTTGGTCGGCGAGCCAGCGGAGGATGTGCACCAGTAGTGGTATGCCGTGCACCGGTACGAGCACTTTGGGCAGCTCGTTGGTGATGGGCAGGAGGCGTGTGCCGGCACCGGCAGCCAGGATGAGAGCCGTGCTCGGGGAATCCCCTGATCTGCCGACTGGTGTGGCTGTAGTATCTCTCAGTGGTTGCATCGTAGCATTATTGTAGGTGGCACGCGGCGGGGCTGTTGAGGAGTGGTGCTTGCGACCGGCGATTTTTCTCGACCGCGATGGTGTGCTTAATGAGAATCGGACAGGGTATGTTCGGGCGGTCGAGCACATTCGCTGGCTACCGGGCGCGCGAGAAGCACTCAGGGTACTCGCGGCTTTCTCGTATCCACTCGTGGTGATCACGAATCAATCTGGCGTGGCGCGCGGCCTCCTCTCCCAGGATGAGCTCGCGGATATCCATGAAACCTTGCGCCGAGATGCCGTCATTGCGGGTGGGCGCATCGATGCGTTCTATTGCTGCCCCCGTCTGCCGGAGACGTGATCCATCCCGACGAGTCTGTTACGGCTACGCCTTTATTCCACGGATCTGGGACTGCGTGCAGCAGGCACGTCACGTCGGCGACCGAATGGGAATGAATCCGGCTGAGATGACGCAGGTCTGCATTGCTGAGGACATCTCCGTAGACAACGTAGCAGTCAGTGTCAATGAAGGAGTGCAGCGCCTTGAGTGTCCCTCCCGATCCGAGCAGCCTCGGTTCGAAGAGCAGTGAGATACGGGGAGATCGAACGCTTCGGAGAAATGCCGCGAGGTGCTCTGCCCTATGATGGCTGTTTACGACAACGTGACTTACACCTTGGTCGGCGAGCCAGCGGAGGATGTGCACCAGTAGTGGTATGCCGTGCACCGGTACGAGCACTTTGGGCAGCTCGTTGGTGATGGGCAGGAGGCGTGTGCCGGCACCGGCAGCCAGGATGAGAGCCGTGCTCGGGGAATCCCCTGATCTGCCGACTGGTGTGGCTGTAGTATCTCTCAGTGGTTGCATCGTAGCATTATTGTAGGTGGCACGCGGCGGGGCTGTTGAGGAGTGGTGCTTGCGACCGGCGATTTTTCTCGACCGCGATGGTGTGCTTAATGAGAATCGGACAGGGTATGTTCGGGCGGTCGAGCACATTCGCTGGCTACCGGGCGCGCGAGAAGCACTCAGGGTACTCGCGGCTTTCTCGTATCCACTCGTGGTGATCACGAATCAATCTGGCGTGGCGCGCGGCCTCCTCTCCCAGGATGAGCTCGCGGATATCCATGAAACCTTGCGCCGAGATGCCGTCATTGCGGGTGGGCGCATCGATGCGTTCTATTGCTGCCCCCGTCTGCCGGAGAGTGGTTGCGTGTGTCGCAAACCGGCTCCCGGCTTGCTTCTGCAAGCTGCGCAGGAGTTGAGTCTCGATCTCGGGCACTCCGTATTTGTCGGTGACGTGCGGAGCGACTTCGAAGCCGCGCGTTCCGCCGGAGTAGCGTTCATTCACGTCCGTAGTGGCCTGGATAGTGACTTCCCGGAGGTCGCTGCAGAGGAAGGAATCGCGGTGCCATCTTATGCGGGTCTTCTCGATGCCGTCCCTTACTGCTTACACGCGGTGGGTGCCTATCGTGGTGAGAGCGAAACTAAGCGCGACCTTGATAGAAGCGATTCGCCCAGATGATTCAAAGTGAGGAGTGCCTGTGCAGGACTGTCTCCAGCGGATCTTCGGCAGAGGGGAAGGAGCGGTGAGCGCTGAGCTGCCGGTATTCATCCACTGCCTGTTCCGATCGGGCAGTACCTATCTCTTCAATGCCTTTAGGCGTTCTCCGTCAGGCTACTATTGCTATGAAGAGCCCTTTTCCGAACATCTCATCAATCCCGATTCGAAGCTCTTTTATGACATAGAGTTCACGAATAGCCTGACACGGCATCAGCGACATCCGGAGCTCGATCGGCCTTACAAGTTCGAGTTTGCACCGTTGCGGTTCGAGCTACCACGAGTGTTTGACCGCAGCTTCCCGTACGAGCTGGCGTTTCTCCAGCCCGACGAAGAGCAACCAGCTCTGGAACGCTATGTGCGGTTCCTTCTGGACCGGGCGCCCGAGCGTGCCTTGTTACAGTTTTGCCGTTCGACTTTTCGGAGCCGATGGCTGCACCAGCGATTTGCAGCAGTGAGCATCTATCTCCTCCGCAACGCGCACGATCAGTTTATATCGCACAGCATCAGCCCCTTCTTTCTCGCTGCGACTCTCCGCTTTCTCAGTGCGCGGACGCGACCACCACTCATTTCCACAATTGCCGAGAAAGTGAGGGTACAACAGTTCGGTGATGGCACGCTTGAAGAGGAGATCGACTTCTATGTGGCACAGGCAGAGAAGCTCTCAATGCCTGACCACTATCGAGCGTTCTTGCCCTTGTGGCTTCTCGCGGCAATTGAGAACGTCGCGTGGTGCGATCAGGTCATAGACATCGACCAGTTGTCGACGTCATCGAGTTACAGGGTGCAGGTGCTTGATCATTTGGCTTCCCTCGGCGTCACTGGCTTGGATTTCAGCGACTGTCGCATCCAGCAGCGTCCATTTGGTGAACGGGCTGAACAACTCTTCAAACCGATCGAAGAGGAAACGATACGCCTATTTGAAGGCTTCGGCTACGATCGCCGGTTCATCGCGGGGCTACCGCTTGGCCTACGTGAGGCTCCTTAGTGGTCTCCGCCATCACTTCCCTCATCTCAACGACGGCGGCGTGCGCGTCCATCCAGTCGTGAGCCCACTGGGCGATGGCGGCGATCACTCCTTCGAGCGCTTCGCCTTTTGGAGTCAGCCTATAGTAGATGCGGACGGGAGTGTCAGGAACCACAACCCGTTCTACAATGCCCTCGTTCTCCAGTTCCTTGAGCCGCTCTGACAGCATGCGATCACTGAGGTCGGGAATCGAGGCGCGAAGGTCGCTAAATCGTGTCTTGCCTGCCAGGAGTGCTCTCAGGATGGCGCCTGTCCAGCGACGACCGATAACTTCGATCGCGCGATGAAAATACGGACAGAAGACCGTTATCTGTCCCTCATGTTCCATGGCGCTCACCACCTTTTCACCCACGTCCCTTATTGTAACGGAAGATTGCAACTCTTCGTAATCTATCTCATTTCTTTGAGCCACTTACTCTTGGTAAGATATAGGGAGATGTCAGGAATGTGGGTCGCGCAGGAATACGCAGACACAAGCCCATCTTCACCAGTCTCACGGAGGCCGCCAGTATGAGCAGCGCGAGTTACGACGGCACTCGAAATGGCTGTGACCACGCGGAGCGTCCGTTTGAATCCGTGACCTGCACGCGCAACCACTCCGGTCTGCCGCGGAGCGGGATCTCCACCTCTTCAAGTGGAGTGGTGCCATCCCAAATTCGGAAAGTGTTCCGTGAGGCGAACGACAGGGCATAGACTGCCCGGCAAGGGGAACAGCGTACACGCAGAGTCTTGCCGTCCAAGGAGATTCTATGGATCAGCGGCCCATTACTACTATAGAAGCTGCCTTTGCGAAGGCTGGCTACGATACTCGGCGCCGTGCGCTCGGGTGCCACGACTACGACCCAGCCCAGGGCCCCGTCGGGGAATCGGAAGTGGCTGTCGTCGGCTGCAACTCCCCACAGCTCACGTCCCCTTTGCCAGGACTCATCCCAGGGAGCGACTGCAACACCCTTCTCGCTATCGAGAACAGTGCCGCCGTTGTACACCTCGAGGGCATGGGCTGCTGTGACCTCCAGGAGATCCGTGACGGTGAGTCCGGACCAGTGTGGGTGGGCGATTACGACGAAAGCACCACCGGTCGTGAGTAGCTCTGCTGATTCCGCTGCCCGCATCGATACGGGGGGCAGGGAGCTGGGGAGTGGTCCGATGGCGATAAGATGGAACTGGCCCCCGAGCTCGGCACCGGTAGCCGTGACTTCAGCGCCAGCAATCAGAACCATTCCGTGGGTATCCAAGCCTTCGAGAGGAGTGTGTACGTTGTGATCTGTGATGGCAACCGCGTCGTACCCTTGCTCCGCATACCAATCGATATACTCTTGGGGTGATAGCCGCCCGTCTGACCCGGTCGTGTGCCCGTGCAGATTCACGCGCAAGTGGTGGTGCTCTGACGCTAGTAGCTCCATCCCGTTCCCTTTCTCCCTGCGACTGCATTTGCCCAGTGTAGCTGAGTTCAAACGTTGGCCTGATATCTCGGCATGATAAATCTGGACACTACTCTTCGATTCTGGGCCCGGCACCAGGCCAGCAACATTACTTCAACACGCGGTATCGCCAGGGCCGGATTTGACCTTGCTGCGGGATATACTTGTCTCGCAGGACGTGCTGGTACTGCAACTGGCAGGCTCATCTGATCGGATGAGCGCGAGAGCGGATCTCTTCGAGCTTCCTGTGCTCACGGACGGAGATTCCTCGCCTACGATAGGGCAGTTGGTGTGATCGTGCGTGGCCCTACTTCCAGTGGGGGCTTGCCGTTAGACGCCAGATCGTCGTGAGTTAGCAAGGAGCCTGGCAGCTCAGATGGCATTACGGCGCCGTCTTCATGTCTTAACCGGGTCCTCTTCGGTGACGATGGGATGCTACTGTGGCAGATGCGGACAGGATACTCCGGCAGGGCGTGCCGATGCATGCCGGACCGCGTGCACAAGCCTCGACCGACCTGTTCCGCTTCGTGTCCGATGCCTATCGGCTCGGCGAGGTCTCATCCTGGCAGGATATTGGCGGCAGTTACTCGTTGAACGTGCGTTTGGATACGAGCGTGGGCCGCGTCGTCTTGCGTGTGCACAGGCCATGGGTGTCGACCCGAAGGCTGGGAAGCCTACAGCGGCTGCGGCGCTTCCTCAGCTACTCCCACTCCGTCGTATTGCCACTCGCAACGGTGGAAGGAGTAACGTGGCTGCGCTGGCGGAATCGCCTCGTCGAGTGTGAGCCGTACGTTGAGCACGACGCTGTGGCGGATGATTTGTCACGGGACTTCGAGGCTTTTCGCGTACTGGGAACGCTCCATGCTGTACTGCGTCAGGTTCCACGCCAGAATGTTGTGCAACCACTAGTACGGAATTACGCTCCGCCGGGACGACTGAGGCGCTGGATTGCTGCTGCGGCAGCGATTGCGGCCGCAAGGCAGGGTACTCAGGGGAAACAGTCGCTCGCTGTGTGCGCTCTGGCGCAGGAGATTCTTGCCAAAGCGCAAGCTACGTGGTGGCGCTTTAGAGCTTTCCTCCCCTGCCAGCTTATTCACGGCGACTACGGTGGTGAGAACGTGCTGTTTTCGCGAGGGAACGTCGTGGCAGTACTTGACTGGGACTTTTGTGGCTGGGCCGAGCGGGTGTATGAGCTTGCCTACTCCGTCTACTTCACGATGGCTCGACACGAAGCTACATTCAATCTGGCGCAGTGGCATTGGGCAAACGTGCGCATGCTGGTGGGGGCCTATGAAGATGCGTCACAGGAGCCTTTGACCCCTGATGAGCGGCAGGCGTTCTGCGCGGCACTATGTCTCGTGCCACTTTACTGGGCTGGGGAAGCCATCTTTCTCAGTGATCCGATTCGAGCCGTCTGCGCTCAAGAAGACAAGATCAGAGGGCTGGCTGCGAGTCTCGGTGTCCTGTCTGGTCTTCTTGATCGGGACGGCGTCGAGGCACGCTAGTGTACGCTAGCCCCCGATGTGAGACATCTCTACTTTCGCCCGTTTTTGCGCACGCCCGGCGCGGAGCGCGGAGTAGCGGTCGTGGCGAATGTGCCAGCGCGACTGCACAAGATCAACAAGCTGGTCGTCAGTTGCTCCGGATCGAAGGGGCTCGCGCAGATCAAAGCCAGAGTGGGCAAAGAGACAGGTATAGAGCTTGCCTTCTGCGGACAGGCGGGCACGCGTACAGTTGCCGCAGAATGGCTGGGTGACCGAGGCAATGATGCCGATCTCCCCGCCACCATCAACGTATTCCCAGCGGGTCGCTACTTCCCCGACGTAGTTGGGCTGGAGTGGACGGAGTGGCCATCTGTTGTGGATCTGCTCGAGGATTTCCTGGGCGCTGACCACTTCCTCGCGGCGCCATCCATTGGTATTGCCGGCATCCATGAACTCGATGAAGCGGAGGATGTGCCCAGTGCCACGGAAATGGTCAGCCATCGGAAGCACGGCCTGCTCATTGAACCCGCGCCGCACGACCATGTCGATCTTGATGGGCGCGAGTCCTGCCGCCGCCGCGTCCTCGATCGCCGCGAGTATCCGGCTCGCCGGGACACCCACATCGTTCATACGTTGAAACGTCGCGTCGTCCAAAGCGTCAAGGCTGATGGTGATGCGGTTGAGACCGGCTTCCCGGAGCTCTCGCGCCAGCGCCGGCGTCAAGAGAGCCCCATTCGTCGTGAGGGTGAGGTCGTGGACGCCGTCGACTGTACGCAGCATCTGGATGAGCCGGGGAACGTCGCGTCGAAGCAGGGGTTCTCCACCTGTAAGGCGAATCTTCTGCACTCCCAGTCGAGCAAAGACCTTGCTGATCCGTGTGACCTCTTCGAAGGTCAAGAGTGAGTCGCGCGGCAAGAAGTGGAAGCGCGCACCAAATACGGCGCGCGGCATGCAGTACACACAGCGGAAGTTGCACCGATCGGTCAAGGAGATTCTGAGATCCTGGAGTGGCCGTCCGAGAGAGTCAGTCGCGGCGCCCGTGAGAGTAGATGCAGTACTGGCGATGCTCGTTGTGGTGTTTATATTCATTGTCATCCTGGTCTCGCGATGATACGAATGTCGCGAATGAGTGCGGCAGCGGTCACGTCGCTTCCTAGGACGACCCGCTCACGACCTTGAGGATCGATGAGATAGGTCTCTGTCGTGCTCGGTGAGAGCCAAGATGGCGGGTGGCTGAGCGCTCCTACCTCAGCAAGTCCACGAGCAGCTTCGGTTCCCACATAGTAGTGCGACCAGATACTCTGAAGTTGTTGCTGGCTACCGATGAGGTAGTGCCAATTGGGCAGTGTGAAGGCAGCGAAGACAGATCCTCGAAGGTCGGGCGCAGCACCGTCACCGCTCGGATCGACCGTGACCCCGAGCCACGTCACCGTGCCTTCAGGGGAACTGAGACGGAAATCGGCATCTACGAGGTGCTGCACGGTGCTGCGGCAGGCGTCTGGACAGTGGGTCCACACGAAGGTCAGCACTACCACCTGGCCACGAAGCTGCGACAGACTCACTGTGCCACCGCGAGTGTCTTTGAGGGTAAAGTCGGGTGCAGGAGGCTGCCCAGGTACGAGCGCCCCAGTGAGCACGGGCGGAGCGGAGGAACCGACGGCGGCGATGCCACCTGCGACACCGGCAACGACGAGAATCGCAGCGAGGACAAAGAGGGCGGCGGTCGGTGCAGGATGGTCATGGGGTGGACGATAGCGACTCAGATCGCGCATAGCCTCTCATCTCCCCTGCTGAGCCGTGTCTAGTCAAGTGTACGACGGGAATCCAGCGCGCAGGTGGGCCTCCGATGCTTGACAGGTTGCCGGAGGAGTGGCAACGTCATCCTCGTGCGAGCGCGAGAGTGGTGATCGGCGAGAGCATCTACCGCTCTGGAGAGGGCGAGGTGACATGGCGTCCAGGCCAAACATCGTGGTGGTGATGACTGATGACCACGGGCAGTGGGCCTCTACTCCCTACGGAAATCGCGACGTCCGTTCTCCCACGCTTGACTACTTGGCTCGACAAGGAGTGTGTGCGACACAGGCGTTCACGCCTACCCCCGTGTGCTCACCGGCGCGTGCCTCCTTCTTCACCGGGCGCTTACCCTCTCAGCACGGTATCCAGGACTACCTGCTTGAGGCGAACCTGCGTGATGTTGACCTCATGCGTGGAGAGGTGACACTGGCGGAGCTCTTGAAGGAGTCGGGCTACACGACCGCGCTCACTGGCAAGTGGCACTGTGGCCGGAGTCATGTGAAGGCTCGCGGTTTCGACTACTGGCTGAGCTACGAGTCAAACCAGCGCCCTCATTGCGGCCCTATCACGTTTGTGGAGAACGAAACGCCAGTCACTCTTGACAGCTTTCAAACGCCGTTCATCACGGACAAGGCACTTGGCTTTCTTCGCTCACGCGAGCGCTCATCGCCGTTCTTTCTCTTTGTTGGCTACGTCGATACTCATGCACCATTTCGGGACCATCCACAGCGCCTTGTGGATCACTACTTGAGCGCCGATCTTCAACCCTTGCCGATCGAGCCTCCTGACACATCCCGTGCCTGGGCCCGGTTTGTTCCGCCCGCTGATCCCGAACAGCGGCGCAGAGATCTGGCGCAGTATTATGCGGCCGTCAGCTTCATCGATGAGCAAGTCGGTCGACTGATCGATGAGCTCGAAGCTCAGGGAGAGCTTGAGAACACCCTGCTCGTGTACGTCGCAGATCACGGTCATATGAATGGCCAGCATGGTCTCTACACGAAGGGGAATGCGACAGTTCCACAGAACTTCTACGAGGAGTCGATACGTATTCCGCTGCTACTGCACTGGCCGGCATGCCTTGCCAAGGGAGTGCGAATGGATGCCATAGTGGACCATCTGGATCTCTTTCAGACTGTTCTTGATGCTGCTGGTGTCGAGATCTCTCTCCGAGAACGGGAGGCACGACGCTACCCGGGGCGGAGTTTCCTTCCAGTCCTGCTAGGTCATCCAACAGACTGGCGACGGGTGCAATTCGGAGAGTACGGCAACGCACGCATGGTGCGCAGTGAGCGCTACAAACTCGTGCGGCACTATCCGCCGCACTCCGGGCGCTATCCGGACGAACTCTATGATCTCCTCAGCGATCCGAGTGAGCGACACAACCTCGTGCTTTCCACGGGCTATGAAGGTATTTTTGTTGCTCTTGATGCTGCGATCGAGGCACACTTTGCCCGATTTGAAGCACCGGAGCGATCGGCAAAGCGCATCCTGGAGCAGCCGATCTTCAACCCCAGTGAGCCGTGGCGTCTCGAGCGACCCCGTATCGACCCAGCTCATTAGGTGTGCGGCGAGCTCTCCCCCACGCGACGACTGACTACCGAGCGTTGTGTCTGCTTGACCATCAGAGGGCACACGGTGAGAGCCGCCACTAAGGCTTGACCTTATGCTGCCTAGTGATGCGTTACCGGCAGCAGTCCCAATCTGTTTCTGTCAGCTCCGCCAAGCTTCCAGAGCGGCGTCTTGGCCCGCCGCAACGTCTACCGTTGCTCCGGACTGACGGAGGGTCTGGCCGAGAGCATCCAGGAGGGTCAGGGCGTTAGCAGGCGTGCAGCCGGCGCCCATCAAACCGACTCTCCATAACTTTCCCTTGAATGACCCGAGTCCGCCACCAATCTCGATGTTCCATGCGGCCAAGAGCGCTTTACGGACAGCGGAGTCGTCAATTCCCTCAGGAATCATGACCGTTGTCAGCTGTGGGAGGTAGCAATCTTCCGGAACGAGGAGCTGAAGCCCCATCGCCCGCAGGCCAGCGCGAAAGCCTTGGGCGACTCTTCGGTGGCGCTCCCAGCGTGTGGCCAGCCCTTCCTCTGCGATCATCCGCAATGCCTCGCGGAGGGCGCAGACCGCAGGTGACGATGCCGTGTGATGGTACAGCCGCTCCTCACTCCAATAGCGTCCGAGAAGAGTGACATCGAGGTAAAAGCTCTGAACGGGCTTATGTCGCGAGAGGATGCGAGCGACCGCAGTAGGTGTCACGGTGATTGGAGCGAGCCCAGAGAGGGAGCCGACACATTTCTGCGAGGCACTATAGGCGACATCGACGCCCCACTCGTCGATCAGCACTGGTATCCCACCGAGAGAAGTCACCGTATCCATCACAACAAGCGCACCTACGGCGTGGGCAGCGGCAACGATAGGTCGAGGATCTTGTGCGACACCTGTTGATGTTTCCGCGTGCACGAATGCGACCACTCGGGGGCGAACACTGACTACCACCTGCCGTAGGTTATCAGGATCTAGTGGCCGTCCCCATTCGCCTTCGACGCGGGTGACACGGGCACCACACCGCTCCGCCACCTCTGCAAGGCGATTGCCGAAGTATCCACAGATGCCGGTCACGACGGCGTCACCAGGCTCGATGATGCTGGCCAAAGCAGCTTCCATACCGGAGCTGCCCGTTCCTGGAGCGGCCAGCGTGAGTGGGTTCTCCGTTTGGAAGAGGTAACGGAGCCCCTGCTGGACGTCGTTCATGATCGCTAAGAAGACGGGATCGAGATGACCAAGCAGCGGCGCGCTTGCTGCTTGGAGCACTTGGGGCAAGACGTTGGCAGGTCCTGGGCCCAGGAGGAGCCGCTGAGGATTCGATCGTTCGCCGAGCTGTGGAGGTTGCCCTACAGTCACGCGTGGGCACCCCCCTCTACGTCCTGAATCAGGTTGCGCAGGGCCTTGACCGCGACAGAGAATTGCTCAGGTCCTGTCCACCCGTGGCTCCGGGCGGCGACCCGGAGATGTGGCTCAAGCGCAAGGACACCGGAATAGTTACGCCGATACAGTGCTGTCAGGACTTCGCGGAGCTCTCCGTCGCCCACGCCGGCTGGCACGATCCGGCCTTCCTCCCAGAGCGCGTCTTTGATGTGCAGATAAGCGACGAATTGTTCGAGAAGGGGCCACGCCTCTGAATAGGGACGCACCTTCACCACGACAAAGTTTGCGGGATCGAAGACTGCCCTGAGGTTGGTAGCGCTGACCGAATGAAAGATGTCTGCGCAACGCTCTCCATTCTCGCCGTAAATCTCTCGCTCGTTCTCGTGGAGCAAGACGATCTCCGGAGCCTCTCGCGAAGCAAGGTCTGCCAACATCTGAAGCCGCCGCATCACCTCATCGCGGTAGCGCTCAGGCGGTTCACCAGCTGGAAGGTAGAAGGAGAAGATCCGGATATTGGGTGTTCCAACGGCACGAGCAATCTCGATCGCGCGGCGAAACCGAGGGATTTGATCGTCGAACGAATCCGTGATCTTCGTCTTGCCAATCGGTGACCCGATGCAGGCCACTGAGACTCCGTGTTCCTGCAGAAGCTTCTTGATCTGTGCAACATCCTCGTCGGTGAAGTCGAGGACGTTCTTTCCCCAGGCACCGCGCAGGTCCAGCTGAGAAAGCCCCTTGGAGCGAAGCACGCTCAACTGTTCGGCGAAGTCGCGTGCGATCTCATCAGCGAAAACCGAGAGCGAAATATTCCAACTCATCGTAAAGGGCTTCTCCAAACTTCAATGCCACGATGCCAGAAGTTCCATCGCAAGGGTACCGCATGGCTTCGAACGAGGGCGGCACGGACCCCGGCCTCGCTACCGTGATGGCAGCAGAAGATCAGGCAGCCACCTCCGCCCGCCCCTAGGGCCTTCCCCGATGGCACCCGCGGCAGTAGCGATGGCAAACAGCTCGTCGATCTGTGACGTCGTGATGCTGGGGTCGAGGCGTCGCTGCTCCTCCCAGTTCTCTCGTAGGAGGGCGCCAAAGTGATCGAGGTCCGCACGTAGCAGAGCGTAGGAAGCTTCTTGGGTGATGCTGGCAATGCGGTGAACCGCGGCAGTAGTCCCTGGATCGCCCTGCCGGAATAACAGAGCAGCAGCCGTTGCTCGAGCTCGAGCAGTACCGCGCCTTCTACAGGAAGGCGCCCTCCGCTGATGTGCGAATCCCGGAACTCCCATAGGTTGACTCCACCGAAGGTTGCCGTGAACTGATCTTGCCAGCCCACTGCATTGTGCAGCTCCACACTTTCGAGATGCCTCGCGAGCGAGGCGAGCTGTGTGCTTGGAAGTGGTTGACCTTGCCAAGCCGTGAGCGCCACCACGAGGGCCACGGCCACCGCAGCGGACAAGCCGGTCCCGGATCCGGGCGGAGCATCGGAGTGGACACGCACAGCGATGCCCGTGTGAGGTCCCAACCGCTTCAGGGCAGCCTTGGGCAGATCCAGGTGGCCGTCGTAAGCCAGATCATCTGCGTCAGTTGCCTCCAGGTGCTCGCCGTAGTCCTCTGATGCAAGGGAGACCTTCCCCGTGGGCAAGGCCTCGAGCGTGACAGTGGCAAAGAGAGGGATGGCACCAGCAAGCACGCGTCCGACCAGTGGCTGGGGGAGTGGAGGAACATCCGTCCAGCCACCCGTGAAATCGAGCCGAATCGGAGCCCTTGCCCGTAACGTCCTTGCGCCCAATGCGTCCTCTACACATGGAGCGAGCTGCGAACACTGGCTCTCCCCAAGCCGGGATGGTAACACCGAGGCTTCTATTTGCAAGTGCATTTCTGAAGCGTTGCCCTTCGCGGGATCTGAGTAGCCCGGCAGTGTGTGAGTACGTGAGCAATCGCTCAAGGTGGTCTCAACCTCTCTCGCAGAGGTGGAAAGGACAGCGAGCCGTGAGTGAAGACAAGCGTGGTCCAACGCCTGGAACCCCCCAGGCACGGCACGGTGGACAGGCGGTCAAAGAGAAGTACGGCCCTCAGTTCTACTCTGATATTGGCCGCAAGGGCGGTGAAGTCGTAAAGTCGGAGCGTGGCCCCGAATTCTTCGCCCAGATCGGCCGCAAGGGTGGCGCATCTACCCGCGAGCGCCACGGCGCGGCGTTTTTTGCGCGCATCGGTAAGAAGGGAGGAGAGCACCCCCGAGCCAGGTCTGAGTGATGGGCTGTAATGGGAGGGCTAGCTAATGCCCTCCCATTACTGGATCATCCCTTTGCTGGAGAGAGGATGCCGAGCCGCAGCTCTTTCAGCTGAGCTGGATCGACTTCCGAAGGGGCGCCGAAGAGGAGGTCTTGGGCGCTCGCGTTTTTCGGGAAGGCGATGACTTCCCGGATGTTCGGCTCGCCTGCAATGAGCATGATGAGGCGGTCCAGACCCAGGGCGATACCGCCGTGGGGAGGTGCGCCGGTGTCGAACGCCTCAAGCATGTGACCAAACTGTTCAGCGATCTGCTCGTTTGACAGACCGATGAATCGGAAGACCTGCTCCAGGTAGCGCCTCTGGTGGATACGAATGCTGCCACCGCCGATCTCGAACCCGTTCCACACGACATCGTATTGCTGCGCGATGGCCCGCTCTGGGTCCGAAAGGAGGATAGGGTAATCCTCGGAGCGTGGCGCAGAGAACGGGTTATGCATCGCTTGATACCGATGCTCCTCTTCGTTCCATTCAAACATTGGAAATCCGGTGATCCAGCATCCAGCGAGCTCGTTGTGGTCGATCAGACCGAGCTGGTCACTGAGCTCGGTACGCAGCCGGGCGAGCACTTTGGCAACGGTGGTAGCCTCGCCGGCCACCGCCATGATGAGGTCCCCTGGCTGCGCCTGAGTTGTGGCGACGATCCCTGAGATCTCTGCTGGCGTCAAGAATTTGGACACCGGGCTTGTCACCCCTTCACCGCGCAAGGCGAAGGTCACCAGCCCCTTCGCACCGTACAAGCGGGCACGCTGCGTGATGTCGTCGATCTCTCGCCGCGACCAACTGGCACAACCAGGGGCAACGATGGCCTTCATCTGACCGCCGCGCTCAATGGCCTGTTGGAACACGCTGAACGTCGAGGTCGCAACGATTTGAGACAGATCGACGAGCTCCATGCCGAAGCGTAGATCGGGATGGTCGTTGCCGAATCGGGCGAGGCTTTCCTCATACGTGAGGACGGGGAAAGGCACTTGGCAAATGCGTAGCTCGGTGAAATCGCGCGCAAGCTCGATGAGCAACTCCTCGATGAGCTGCATGACATCGTGCTGCTCGACGAAAGACATCTCGAGGTCAAGCTGGGTGAACTCGGGCTGACGATCGGTCCGGGTATCTTCATCGCGAAAGCAACGCGCAATCTGGAAGTAGCGCTCGAAGCCTGCGACCATGAGCAGCTGTTTGAGCTGCTGGGGTGACTGGGGCAACGCGTAGAACTGTCCGGCATTGAGCCGGCTGGGCACGAGGAAGTCGCGCGCTCCTTCAGGGGTGCTCTTGATGAGCATCGGTGTCTCGATCTCATAGAAGCTGCGAGCATCGAGGAAGTCACGGATGCGCTTGACGACCTTGTGGCGGATCGCGATGTTGCGCTGAAGCCGGGCTCGCCGCAGATCGAGGTAGCGATGCTTGAGACGCACCGTCTCGTCTGGTTCTTGCTCCTCAGCGATGCCGAATGGCAAGGACTCAACAGGATTGAGCACCTCAGCTTCGAGAGCGAACAGCTCGACCTCACCTGTCGCGAGCTGAGTATTGGTCGTGCCCTCGGGACGAGCGCGGACCTCACCTCGGACTGCGAGAACAGTCTCTGCGCGGAGGCGCGATGCAATGTCGTGAGCCGAGCGGGCGTCGACTGGATTGAACACGACCTGCGTGATCCCGGAGCGATCACGCAGGTCGACGAAGATGAGGGCTCCATGATCCCGGCGTCGATGAACCCATCCATTGAGAACTGTCTGCTGACCAGCGTGTTGGAGACGGAGCTCCCCGCAAGTCATGGTGCGTCGCAGCATGCTTGACCCCATTTCTCTCGCTCCCAGAATGTACCGCTTTCAGCCCGTGCTCTGCTGAACTAGGTACGCAGCGGCAGCTGCCAAACGCGCCCCCTGGTCGGCAATGGATGCCACCTGTGCAACCTGGAGAGCTCGTTCGGCGTCGGCTCGCCGGTAGCCCCATGCTATGAGCGCATTCACAAGTTCCTCACTACCCGTCATTGCTGTTGGTGGAGCAGCATCGATCCGCCCCACGCGCTCTCGCAGCTCGAGTACGAGCCTTGCGGCAGTTCGCTTGCCCACACCCGGGACACGCTGGAGGCTGGCTTCATCTCCGCGACCTAGAGCTGCCCTCAGCTCGAGCGGGCTGTATACGGATAGCAGGCTGAGGGCGAGTCGAGGCCCTACGCTCTGTACTGTGAGGAGAAGATTGAAGAGTGAGAGCTCTTCCTCTGCGAGGAAGCCAAAGAGTGCCAGCGCATCCTCGCGTAGATAGAGGTGGGTGTGTAGCTCGAGTGGCTCTCCTATGGCGGGAAGCGACATCATGGTGCTGAGAGGAACGAAAACGCGGAGGTAAAAGCCGCCACAGAGCACGATGACGTGGTCTCCGCCGATCCTGGCTAGGGTTCCTCGCACTCCTGCAATCATGTCACTGCTCACTGCTGCTTTCTATGACCCTAGCGCAACGCGTCCAGAGGCTGGTGGCAGTGGCAGATCGCGATGGCCAGAGCGTCCGCAGCATCGTCAGGTCGCGGGGGCTCTGCAAGGTGCAACAGGATAGTCACCATGTGTTGCACTTGGCGCTTTTCGGCTTTGCCGTACCCCACTACTCCGACTTTGACTTGAAGGGGAGTATACTCGAATACAGGCAGATGGTGCTCACCAAGCGTCATTAGGGCGACTCCCCGCGCTTCGGCGACGGAAATCACTGTGCGGGCGTTCTTTGCAAAGAAGAGCTCTTCAACAGCGACCTCGGTGGGGTGGGCACTGCGAATGATCGATGCGAGCTCCTGATGCAACTCGACGAGGCGCTCTGCTGCTGTCAAAGTAGGGCGAGTTTCCACGCATCCGTAGCTGAGGGCCCGAAGCTGCGTGCCGGTACACTCCACCACACCGAAGCCCATACGTGCCGACCCTGGATCAATACCGAGGATACGGCGCGCTGCTCCGATCACACGGCAATCCTCTCCATGATCTCGTCGGGAATGGAGTAGTTGCTGTATAGCTGCTGGACATCCTCAAGCTCTTCCAGACGGTCCAGAAGCTTCAGCACTTGCTCTGCTTGATGCTCCTCCAGCTCGATCTGTGTCTTGGATAGCATCGTCTGTTCAGCCTCAATGATCTGATAGTCATGACTCTCGAGGTCGTGCCGAACCTGGTTCAGCGCCGATGCCTCCGTGTAGACAATCAGCTCATCACCTTCTCGGACGACATCATCGGCGCCGAGATCGATGGCTTCGAGCATCGCTTCATCGGGATCACGCTGGCCGAGGGCAACCGTGATCTGGCCCCGAGGATCAAAGATCCAGGAGACGCTGCCGGTCTCACCGAGATTGCCACCGCTACGAGTGAGGACGCTACGCACCTCGGAGGCGGTGCGATTGCGATTGTCCGTGAGAGTCCGGACCATAATGGCAACGCCACCGGGGCCGTAGCCTTCGTACGTGATCTCCTCGAAGTTCGCGCCTCCCTCACCCGCACCTGCTCCGCGCTTGATTGCCCGCTCGACGTTCTCCATCGGCATGTTGTGCTGGCGAGCTTTCTGGACGGCGAGTCGGAGGCGGAAGTTTCCGTCGGGATCGGGACCACCATCGCGAGCTGCCACGGTGATCTCTCGCCCGAGCTTGGTGAACAACTGCCCGCGCCGTGCGTCGTTGACACCTTTCTGACGCTTGATCTGCGCCCACTTGGAGTGGCCACTCATCTCGAACAACCTTCCTGCAGCGCGAACTGCCCACACGTGTGAGCCGGTGCGCTTCTCGCTGTTGACTGCACCGTGAGTATAACGGCGGCCGGAATCGCTAGTGTGAGACGCTGCTGTCCTCGGGGCCGGCGACGGCTGGAGATAAGGGCAGATCGTCACTCAGAGACAGGCTGGCAAGACGAGAGAGCATCGTCGTGTAGATTCGAGTGAGCGAGCGCGGTGCGAATACGCGCTCAAATAAGGCGGGGAAGCCGTGGCTACGCTGCTCCCAGACGCTTTCCAGCGTCACCTTGCAGAAGTCGCCTTCTGGATCGAGACGCCACGTCATGGTGAACGAAGAGAGGGTGTCACGCTCCGCGAGCAACTGCCCGAGAATGACTCGCTCAATTGCCATACGGTACGGTCGTTTATGTGTTCCAATGTGGAGGGTCCAAGTGAGGACGGTGGGACCTGAGTCTGCACCGAGAACAGTGTAGTCGTGGTAGTGCTCTGTGAGAAGCATGCGCTGCCCATTGTGGACATCTGCGATGATGTTGAACGCCTTAGCCGGCGAGCATGGGATCAGGCGCTGCGCCTTGGCGGTAAGTTGTGCCACCAAACACCTCCCTCTCGTTCAGATGGCTCCCTCTCCGCTACCATGACTGAGGTGTGTCAGATGCTCGGAGAGGATGACTAGGAATGCCGTCGCCTCGTCCTCCTTCAGAGTACCGTCTTTGGATACAGCGCGTCATATGGGGGTTCACCTGGTTCCTGGTGCATTTCCTGCGGACCGACGTCTGCGGAACTGTGCCTGATGCGCCGTGCATCATCGTGTCAAACCATTTCCACAACATCGATGCGCCGCTCGCAGGAAGATTCGCCGTACGTTTTGGGGAGCGGGTTCACTGGCTGGCCAAGGTCGAGCTGTTCCGCATACCGGTGCTCGGCGCCGCTCTGCGAGCGATGCAGACCGTTCCGGTTAATCGTGATAACCCCGATCGACAATCCTTGCAGCACATCATTTCCTACGCGCGTCTCGATAAGGTGTGGATCTTTCCGGAAGGGCACCGCAGTGGAGATGGTCATCTGCAACCCGCCAAGGAGGGAGTGGCGCTGATTGCGCGCTACGCGCGCGTGCCCCTCGTCCCCATCGGAATCGTGGGCACTCAGGATGGCCCTCTACCGCTCCTTCTCCATCGCAAAACCTTGAGGATACGTATTGGTGAGCCGTTCACCATTTCCGCAACACTGCGGCGAGCCGAGGTGCTGGAGCTCATCGAAGCCAAGATCGAGGAACTGCTCCCAGCCGGGCATCGTCGAGTGCACCCTTGACTGCAGATGTGATGTACCACTGGGCGCGGCAGCCCCGAGGCAGGTTCTCGCCGTATGCGCTGAACCCTACTCCCTGATTGCTCGGCACTCGTTGAAGAGAAGAAGATGACAGAGAGCGTTGATGAGACGGTCTGAGCCAGCGGCTTCTGTTCGGGAGCGTGGAGATGTGTTAAGTCGCGCGCTGTCCGGACGATGGATGGAGCGGCTCGCGGCTATCGCACTCCTTTGGGTCGCGACGTTCCTGCGGCTATGGGATCTTGGGCTGGTGCAGTACCGGCAGGATGACGACGATCTGCGTCAGCTTGTGCTCGGGATGCTCCACCCCCTGTCTTGGCCGGTGGCAGGGATGCATTCGTCGCTCGGGCTCTCGAACGGGCCATTTCAAGTGCTACTCCTTGCTTTGGCAGGAGTCTGGGCCAACTCTCCTCCTGGCATGACGGCGATCGTTGCTCTCCTGAACGTCCTCGCCTGCGCTTGCGTCTATGGCTTCGCACGTGACTTTCTTGGCCGCCGAGTTGCGTTGCTCGCTCTGCTCTTTGTCGCCATCAATCCGTGGTCGGTCGTGCTATCACGTCGATTGTGGGGAGACGATCTGGTGGCGCCCGCAGCAGTCCTTGCTGCCTGGATGCTTTGTCGCTGGCGCTTTCGGGGAGATCAGCGTTCGTTCGTCGTAGGGCTCGTGGCCCTGGCGATTGCCTGCCAGGTGTATATTGTGGGCTTGGAGCTCCTCCTTCCGGCGACGCTACTGATCCTCTCGGGCATGCGGAGCCTGCGCTGGCGGCCAGCCCTCCTAGGAGGGCTGGCATTTGCCGTCCTCGTCGCTCCCTATACGCTCTCCACCGTCCTTCCTCGCATCACTGCCCTGACGCACATCGAGAGACCCAGCGGGGCCGTGGGTGACAGTAGACCGCCCCAGATCGACCTTCAGTCTACTGACTTTGCTCTTGAACTAGCCTCAGCGGAGGGCTATCAGACATTTGCTCCGCCAGCGGGTGAGCTGTTCGACGTGACTAGCGGCTGGGCGCAGGTCATCAATGTGGTTGCTCGAGCGTTGTATGCCGCTGGTATGGTCATCGGTGGAGGGACGCTGCTACGGAACTGGCGAAGGATCAGCGAGCCGCCCATCGGCGTGCACTTGTACCTCCTAACCACGATCTTGGTGCCAGTGCTGGCGCTCGTGCGGCACAGTGTTCCCGTCTATCCGTACTATCTCGTCACCACCTTTCCAGCAGCAGCTTTGTATCCGGCCTATGCGGTATCCCGCCTGTGGGATGTGAGCGCAGTCACTCGACTGGCGGTACCTATTGCTCGCGGAGCGTGTATCGTGGCGGTCGTGTGCATTGTGACCCTAGACCTCGGAGCTGCGGAGGTATTTTTTCAAGTCATCGGCGGCTATTGGCCGCTCAGTCAGTACGGCATGCCATGGACGATGACCGAGCAACTCGCCACGACAACTCTGCGCTACGCTCAAGCTCGTCACGCCAGCGAGATCGTTGTTCCCGGACATACCCAGGAACTTGCTGTGCTCGCTCATGTCATTGCCCGGACGGAGCCGCACACGGTCGAAGTGAATGATGAGCAGACGGTGCTCCTGCCCGGTCGAATAGCACTGTACGTGGCGATTGGCGACGGATTCACGCAGAGCTATCTGGCGCGGACGTTTCCCCAGGATCTCCTGGCTCAAGAGACCCTTCCCGGAGGGAATGTCCACGCAGCGTGGTATCTGCTCACGCCGAGAGATCGTTCGCGCGCGCTTGCTGCGGGCACGCATCTGAACTGGACTGCCTCGTGGCAGGGACAAGGCATGCTTCATCTGGAGCGTCTGTCCGTTCCAACCAGGATTCATCCAGGCGAAGACGTGGCAGCGCTTGCCATGATGACGGTAGAGCGGCAGGCGATTCCACCGTACAGCATCTACTTGCACCTCATCGATCAGACGGGACGCCCTATTGCTGGGCAAGACCAGGCCATGCCCGCAGGTGGCGCGCTCGCCCCGGGCGACGTTATCGTGGAGCAGTTCGATCTCCACGTCGGTAAGTCTGCGGAGCCGAATCTGATTACGGCGCATCTCGGCGCCTACGTCGTACCTGCTAGCGCAGGTGTATCGCTCGAGTATCTGCAGTGGCGCGCTGCTGGAGGAAACACGACGGTGCGCAACGCTCCTGTGGCGCAGCTCGTGATTCCTCCTCTGGTGCCGCAGCCGCCAGAGCACCCGGTGCACGTCGTGTTCGGTGAAGGTGTCGTCCTGGCCGGCTATGACCTACGGCAGCGCGGACGGCAGCTGGAAGTTGTGCTGCACTGGCTGGCAACGCAGAGGCTTGACGAGAATCGCACTGCCTTCGTACACGTGCTCGATTCGGCGGGGAAGCTCATCGCGCAGAATGATAGTCCTCCTGCTGCGGGAGCGTTCCCCACAGCGTTCTGGCGTGCAGGTGACGCTGTGCTGGACCGGCACGTCATCCAGCTCCCGGTTGGGCTCGCTCCTGGAACGTATAGGTTGGAGGTGGGAATGTACAACCCAACGACCATCCGCCGGCTCCCGGTTGTTGCTGGAGACCCACTCCTACGTGTGCAGCTTTCCGGAACGTGACAGCAAGAAACGGGTAGGGAGCGTTATGATGGCGCCGGCTCCCTCCGGTGCTGTCATCACCCTCGGATGGCGGTCTTGAATACCGGCACGTTCGATTCCCGGACAGAGCGCCTACCGCTGACCAGCACTCTCACGTCAGGTGCGTGCGATGTCGAGAAGCTTCAAGACCGTCTTCCAGTTGCGAGTTGTTGCTGTGGTCGCCAACCTGACGAGCCTAAGTTTCCTACGTAGCATACTTCTATGCCATACTGGTGACATGAAGCGCGTGACCATGCCCCGCCCGACCATCGCTGCACCTCCCCAGCACAGCGTACCCACCATCACGGCCATTCATCAGACAGACCCTAGTTTGCTATCATTGTTGTATGAATAAAATAGATTTCAAAAAATCTCTTGACTGTTATCAGGCTGAAAACCACAAATTACGCACTATCAACGTTCCTAAAATGCAATACCTAATGATCGACGGCCATGGCGATCCAAACACATCAAGAGAATTCGAGGACGCAATTAAAACGCTATACCCGGTTGCATATAAGTTAAGATTTGCCAGCAAGCAGGAACTGGATAAGGATTATGTGGTTATGCCACTAGAAGGACTATGGTGGGCCCAAGATATGACGACCTTCACATCCGCCCGAGACAAATCCCAATGGGACTTTACGCTCATGATTATGCAGCCAGAGTGGATTACGAAAGTTATGTTTGATGCCGCTGTAAAGAAGGTAGCCGAAAGGGATGCGCCAATACATCTATCTAAGGTTCGGTTTGAGATGTTCGATGAGGGCAAGTGCGTACAGACCCTCCACGTTGGTTCATTTGATGACGAGACAGCTATCCTCAGGCAAATGCACGACGAATTCATACCCCAACATGGCTTTAAAATGATTAAGAAGCACCACGAAATATACTTTAGCGACTTTAGGAAGGTGACATCCGATAAGTGGCGTACGATTCTCCGTCAACCGGTAGCTGAAAGTAAATAATCATTTTTTGCTATAGTTAGATCATGCCCAACAAATCCGACGAAGAAATCCGAAAGAGTATCAAGAAGTACGAGGAGTCGTTACCTGACTCCGAGCGCAATCCCAACGTTCAAGAAGAC
Source organism: Chloroflexota bacterium (assembly GCA_023381895.1). Next base: position 37,797 of record JAMCTA010000070.1, on the reverse strand, counting down.
GTTGAGCGCCTTATTGAACGTGCTTCGCAGCCGCTTCCAGTAAAGCAGGAAAGGCAGCAACCTGACGGTGATTATACCGATACACAGCTGCTTTCCGACATTGCGAAGGGCCTTGAGGAGGTCGACCAGGAAGCTCGCCGCCCAACGACGACGAGTGCTGCTCCCACATTATTCAGTCCATTCCGCTCATTTTCTTCGGATGGCGGCCGACATCTGGCGGGTATTACGACCAGAACCCGGACGTCAGCCCGAGCTTCTCGCTCGGATCAGGCGCCAGAGGGTATATCCGCTGCCTTCGGCCGGTCACACCGCTCGTAGTCTCAGCGCTTGCGGTGGCGCGTGCGGCTTTCCCCCATGCCGGAGATTCCCCGCCTGCTCCGCTGTGTCATCACGGCCGCTGTCAGGCCTTGACAGATCCTTCTGCGCTGATGCTACGACCCTTTGTTAGGAGGCGAGGACTGACCGATCGCGACGGAAGGGATCTACCCCCAAGTTTGTTTTGCCTAAAGGTACGATGTTGACAACAGGCATGAGCTGGGAGCCGTGCAGCAAGTTGCCTATCGTGTGGCCCCTCAACGCGGGGAGGGCGGGGCAATCACTGTTGGGCAGGATTCGTTCACATCGGCGCCAACCGTCAAAGGTGTTGCTGTCATGCCATACGGTGACGCGCCATCTAAGGAGAGGCGACGGTCGCGCGATTACAAGCTGGCCTTCTGCCGCGCCGGTCTGGACGAATCCTATCGCTTTCACGACCTCCGGCACGCCGCCACCACCATGATGCTGGCCGCCGGCGTGCATCCGAAGATGGCCGCCGAGCGCTTGGGACACAGCGACGTGCGCATGACCCTCAGCCACGTCCTGAGCGGTCTGGACGACGCCGAGCGCCTAGAGCGCGCCGTCCGCGGCGAGCCCCAGCACGACGATCGGCTTCCCGATGCCCAATAGGGTACGACGGCCGCATTAGGGTCAAGACACCGAAAGCCCCCGTCCGGTCGCTTAGAGCGGGGGCTTTCCTCTGGTAGAACGGGGTGGACCTGAGCGGGCTCGAACCGCTGACCCCCACAATGCGAATGTGGTGCTCTCCCAGCTGAGCTACAGGCCCGTGCTCGGGCAGTATAGCACACGCCTCCATCATCACTCGCCCCGTGTGGCTCTTGCCCTATGCTGCACTTGCCTTGGTAGCGGTCTCGGCGGCTACGTCTAAGACCTCTTGAAAGAGCCTTTCGTAGCGCAGCGTCAGCCGCTCCTGATTGAAGTGCTCCTCCAGCACACGATTCTGGGACTGCACTGTCTGCCTGATGAGGTCGACGTCGGTGGTGATGCGTCGCAGATGCTCGGCAAGACCATCTGTGTCCTCTGGCTCTGCGAGAAGAGCTGCTGGCTCATTGCCGATGAGTTCTGCGAGCAAGGCCAGCCGTGTCGTCACCAACGGGCAACCGACATGGAGCGCTTCGATGGGAAGTGAAGGGAAAGCGCCTTGCCCTGCGGTGCTGCGGTACGGCAGGGCAAGGGCATCGAGAGCGGAGAGGAACGTGCCGACGGGCACTTTTCCGAGCCAGAAAATGCGATCGCTGAACCCTTCCACGTACCGCGTCACTCGGGAGAGATTGCCCTGACCACTCCACGCGAGGACGAGCTGTACCGCTTCATCGGAAGCGGCGACTTGGGCAAAGGCTTTGGCGAGGATGTCGACACCTTTCACGTCATTGAAGTGTCCGATGTATCCGATGAGCTTGCGGTCCTGGGGAAGGTGCAGCCGCTGGCGAGCCTGCTGCTTCGGGACGTGCTTGAGCTTGTCAGTTTCGACGATGTTGCTTATCACCTCGATCCGGGAAGCAGGCGCTCTCAGAGCCAGGAGCTCCTCACGCTGAACATTGCTGCTCACAACGTAACGGCTCGCACTGTAGCGGGTGCAGCGACCGAATAAGCCGTTATTGACTCCCCACAGCGGAACATAGGTCTTCCAGCTCTCACGGAGACGCTGAGGCGTGAGCAAGTGACGAGCCTGAGCCAAGTGCCCCTCGTAGGAGACGATAACCGGGCAAGGCACCGCGGCGACAACGATATCTCCGACTAGGGAGAACGCTGGGGTAGGAAGCGCCAGGAACAGGAGATCGGCACGTCGCGCTGCGGCAATGATACGCGGGACGGTCTGCACCATGCGCCTTCCTGCCTCCACGAGGCCGGATGAGCCTCCGTCCAGAGTAATGAGGGCATGGTGCAGCAGCCCAGTCGTGTCGAATGGTGCCACAATCTCGATCTGATGTCCGCGATGGAGCAGCGACCGCCCCAATCCAACCAGGCTGTCAATCTGCCCGCTGAGGATCCGAGGGTGGAGAGATGCGAGGCATAGATTCACTGTCCGGATCCTCCACGCTCCCCTTGTTGCTTCCATCTTTCCGATGTTGCCTTGGAGTGTCACTGGGAACACTGAAGAATCCCTACAGAATCCGGTAAAGAAATGTTGAACATTCAACTGATCGCACTGTGGTAGAGTGCGCGCGGACGGAGCGCAGAGGTGTGCTGTAGGTGCGGCCTGGGCACTGAGCTAGCCCGTCATGTGGACACCGAGAGGAGGGACCCAAGTGCTTCAGATCGTCGGTGAGATTGCTGAAGGCTACAGAGTGGTGCATGCCGAGCTGCGCCAGCTGGTGGAGTCTGCACCTGATGGTCTCCTCGATTGGAAGCCTGGCCCAGAGACGAACTCCATTGCCGTGCTGATCGTCCACACTTTAGGGTCAGAGCGCCAAGTGTGGCACGTCGTCACGCGCACCGAGCATCGCCGGAACCGGGATGAAGAGTTCCTTACGGAGGGGGCGACGAAGGAGGATCTCCTCCAGCTCTTGACGGCTGCTGATGCCACAGTCGACCGTTTTGCTCCTCGGGTGACAGAGCAAGACTTGAGCGAACTGCGAGAGCGCGATGACAGAAGTCCTCAAAGCGGTTCCCGGTGGCTGATCACCAATTACGCTCACGCGCGTGAGCACTTGGCTCACGCTCAGCTGACGGCGCAGCTCTACAGCGCACACTGAGACGCTCTTCTCTCCTGAGCAGGGCCACGTGCCACAACAATGGTGCACTGCGGTGCTTCATGAGTGACAGCAGAGGTTGCGAGGATAGAGAGCAGCAGCACGTGCCGACGACCGTGGAGAGTCTCGTGTCGAGGGTTCAGGTACGTCCATTTCGAACCTTCGAGCAACTTTTCTCTTCGGAGTATCCTCGTGTCGTAGCAATCGCCTACCGCGTGCTCGGTGATGCGAGAGATGCGGAGGACATTGCCCAGGAGGTGTTCTACTCGTACTATTGTCGGCACACGGCTGATGCTCCGTACGCGAGCGCATGGCTGCATGCGGCCACCGTGCACATGGCGCTCAACGTTATTCGTAGTCGGAAACGGCGCGAAGCACGTGAGACGGCGGACTACGTGACCACGGAGCGATTGCAGCAGAGTCGGGAGCTAGGACTCGATCCGCAGCAGGAGGTTGAGCGGCGGGAGCAAGAAGCGGCTGTGCGGGCTTGGATGCGGCGGCTGCCGGAGCGGCAGGCTTCTGCTCTCATGCTTCGGTATAGTGGCCTCTCTTACGTAGAGATCAGTCAGGCTCTAGGTATGCCGGTCGATCAGGTAGGTACAACGCTTCGACGTGCCGAAACAGCGCTGCGGAAGGAGGTCACTCGTGAAACATCTCGGTGATAGTGAGCTAAGGCGTGTGAGAGATGAGCCGCAGCTAGTGAGCAGGCAGGCTCGCGAGCACGTGGAGGAGTGTGGCGTGTGCCAGATGAGGCTGGAGGTTGCCCGGCAAGACGCCACGCTCGTTGGGCGGTGCCTCGACCTCCCTGATTACTCACCCAACGCTCCAGTGGCCTTGCTGCGTTTCAACGCTCGTCTCGCCCGTGAGCAACAACTGAGCGCCCAGCACTTAGAGAAGGGATTCCTTTCACCCATGCGACAGCAACTTGCACGACTCCAGAAGCCTCTAGTGGGCATCGCAACTGCTGGGACTATTGCCGCCGCACTTGCGCTCACTCCTGCTGGGGCGCTGGCTCAGAGCTTTCTCACCCTGTTCCAACCTACCCACGTCGTCGCGGTGCCCATCACATCTGGCGAACTACAGACTCTGTCAAGCCTTCAGGAGCTAGGAACGTTATCAGTCACCAAGAGCGGATCACCGGTGAGCTATCCATCGGCTGCCGCGGCAAGCGCTGCTGCGGGACTTCCGGTGCCTCAGCTAGGAGCGTTGCCATCTGGTGTACCGACAACCGCAAAGTATGAGGTCATCCCTGGGCAGTCTGCAACTTTCACGTTCAGCGCGGCTAAGGCCGCGGCTACTGCAAAGGCAGCCGGTCAGCAGCTCCCGCTACTCCCGGCTAACCTGGACGGAGCGACATTGCGCTTTTCCACCAATGCCACCTTCGCCGAGATCTTCGGCAATTTCAGCCAGCTGGAGAATCAGAAGGCCACTCAGGGGGACGGCAAGGTACCAAGCGCCGCACAGCTCGTCAGTAGTACTGGTCCCTTCTTGATTGTTGGTGAGTCTCGAGCCCCTACACTCACTGCTACGGGAGCCAATGTTACGGTGGCGGAGCTCGAGAACTATGTGCTCAGCGTTCCAGGAGTGTCTCCTGAGCTGAAGCAGACGATTCGTTCGCTTGGCGATCCGGCGACAACATTACCGCTTCCGATACCGGTCAATAAGGCCGTGGCTGAGAACGTGACGCTCAACGATGGCACGCAGGCGGTTGTTGTGGGTGATTCGACCGGTGTAGCTGGCTTCGCCGTGTTCGTTCGCAACGGTATCGTGTATGGCATCGGTGGGTCCTTCACCAAGGATCAGGTGATCGCGCTGGCGAACAGCCTGCACTAGCGCACGGAGGCGCTGTCAATCGTGAATCTTACCTCTCGGAGAGATGGCGCAGATACACCTCCCCCATCTGTCCTCGCCATCGCTACGAGCGGTTTAGGTAAGCGCTACGGGCAGGCAGTGGCCGTACGTGATCTCACGCTGCAAGTTCCCCAGGGTGAGGTCTTTGGATTCTTGGGTCCGAATGGTGCTGGTAAGACCACAGCGGTCAAGATGCTTGTAGGACTGACTCATCCCTCGAATGGGGATGGTCAGGTTCTTGGGGCTCCACTAGGCAATCGACCGGCGCGTCGCTGGCTTGGATATCTTCCGGAGCTCTTCCGGTACCAGGATTGGCTCTCGGCTTTCGAAGTGTGCAGGCTTCACGCGGAGCTGGCTGGGCTGGATTCGCCGGGGCGCGACGCCGAGATCCGGAGAGTGCTGAACATTGTGGACCTGACGAATCGTGCCAGGGATCGCGCTGGCACGTTCTCGAAAGGAATGCAGCAGCGCTTGGGGCTAGCCGTAGCTCTTCTAGGGCGCCCAAGACTTGTGCTCCTCGACGAACCGACCTCGGCTCTCGACCCCGTGGGACGCCACGAGGTTCGCGAAATCATACGCCGGTTACGAGATGACGGTGTCACTGTTTTCCTCAATTCACACCTCCTCTCAGAGGTCGAGCTCGTGTGTGATCGGGTTGCGGTCATCCATCGTGGGTCGGTCGTCGCGATGGGGCGGCTTGAGCAGCTCCTTGGTGTTGCCGCGAATGTGCGCATCCGCGCTACTAACGTCTCTGCGGCTCTCTTGGAACAGTTGCGCGCCTTTGGCAGCGTGCGGGAGGAGAGCGGTAGTTACCTTGTTGCTGGACTCACCGAGAATCAGATCCCCGCGCTTGTGCAGACACTCGTCTCAGGAGGAGCGCGACTCTATGCGCTCGAGCCACTCCACCAGTCGCTCGAAGAGCGATTCTTGGAGTTGCTCCAGCAGCCGGAGGCGTCGCGTGCTCACGATTAGCCGCTATACGCTGCTCGAGCTGGTGCGACGACGCTTGGTGCTTGCCGTCATTCTCTCGTCACTAGCGATGCTTGCACCCTCTGGTTGGGGACTTGCCCACATTGCCAGCTTGGCCTGTGACGGTGCTGCGTGTACTCCGGAAACCGTGCGACTGTTCGCTGGAGTCATCTTGATGCTCATCTTGTTCATGTTCAATGCTGTGCTTGCTATTGGCGCCGCTGTCGTTGCTGCCCCTGCCGTCGCGAGCGACATCGACTCTGGCATCATGCTGGCAATCTTGCCGCGTCCTCTGGCTCGGTGGGAGATCATCGCTGGCAAATGGCTGGCCTTGTGCTTCGCGCTGATCTTATACGCGAGCTCCTTCGTGCTTGGCGAGGTACTCCTCGCCAGTCTTACTACGGGCTACGTACCGCCCCATCCTAGAATCGGGCTGCTCTACCTCTGCGCCGAAGGCGTCTCATTGTTGACGCTCTCTCTTCTGGCGAGTACGCGCTGGCCTCCGCTTGCTGTAGGCATGAGTATCGTGATTCTCTACGGTGTCGCGTGGATTGCCGGCATCATCGGAGTCATCGGGCAAGCACTCAGCAATAGTGCGGCGACGACTATTGGCACGGTGGCAAGCCTGATCATTCCAACTGATGGATTGTGGCGCGGTGCGCTTTACTGCTTCGAGCCACTGGCTATCGTTCTTGGTACGCAGGCGGTTCGAAACAACCCTGGGAACGCTCCATTTCTCGTCTTCGCTCCGCCGACTCCCGCCTATGTCATCTGGTCAGTACTATGGATCGTTGCTATGCTGCTCCTCGGTATCCGGATGTTCTCGAACCGGGACATGTAGTAGCTGCATTACGGAATGCTTCGTGGTCCTGATATGTGACCGTCACTCAACCAGAAAGGCAGGCTCATGCCCTGCTGTCGCCGAGCGTGGCTCTCGCACCTTCCACACCAGGATACTGAGTGCGAAGATACCAGCGACAGCATAGCCAGTGAAAGTGACTCCGAACCCGAGGCGGTCAATGATAGCCCCGCCTGCAAGCGGTCCAATGAGGGCGAGAGGGGCGAGTGCGAGGCTGGCGAGTCCGATATACGTGGGACGGCGATCGTGTGAAGAGAACTCGAGCACGATGGCGAGGCGCGAGAGCGTGTAGGCGCTCTGTCCCGCACCGAGGAGCGTGAAGACCACAGCGAAGAGGGTCGCTGTGGGAATAAGCAGGGCGATGACGGTGGCACTACCAAGAGTAGCGATACCGCATGCCAGCACGAGCTTGTGTCCATAGCGATCGGCGAGCCAGCCCCAGATGAGGTTGAACACGGTCTGGGATGCGAGAAGTGCAGCGGTGTAGAGGGCGACGGTCGCGTCGGGGGCATGGAGCCTTCGGAGCGCGAAAGCGGTAAAGAAGCCGGCAGCACTATTTGCCAATGATGCGAGCACCATCGCCAGGAGATACCAGGAGAAGTTCCGATCTCTCTTGAGTGTAGGAACAAGCACGCGCAGCCAGCTAGCAACAGACTCTCTTCCTCGACTTTCGAGAGGATCCACCTCGCGATTGAGGGCGAAGAAGCCGTAGCTGATCATCACAAACATGAACCCAAGCAAGTACAAGTGTACGAAGGCTGTTGGAAAGGGTTCACGAGCAAGCAGCATCTGCGAGATGAAGGCTCCGACCACTCCTGTTGCACCGGCAAGTGCATAACTCCGGCCGAAGAATGCCCCGCGTCGCCGAGCGGGAATCGCTCGCGCTATCAGATCGAGCCACGCTGGGGTCAACGCTCCGCCCGTACCTGTGAACACTCCGAGTAGCAGAAACGTGAAAACGATGGCGAGATAAGGATGGGTCGTCGCGAGAAATGCGGCAACGAGCGCTAAGAGCAAATATGGGAGGCGTTCACCGGGTGTGACCCAGAGAATGAGCAACTTCTTGCGCCGGACACGCTCGGTGATAGGCACAAAGAGAAAGTTCGGCAGGGCATAGCCAGCAGTGCTGAGTGCGGCCAGAATGCCGATGGCAACTTCAGACCTAGTGAGATGCTCTATGAATGCTGGCAAGATGGTGGAGAAGGAAACAAAAGAGGTTGCCAGTGAATATGAGGCAATGTCGAGGCTCAACACGGTGAAGTTCCAGCGATAGTGGGAAGGCACCGGCTCCGGATGCACTCACAGCTCTCCTCTACCGCTCATAGAAGTGGATTCATTGTCTTGAGACGTCAAGAATGGCCGGGATCAAAGCTGTATAAGTGCGGGAGTAGCGTGCGCCTCTACGTCAATATCTGCGCCTGAGAGATGAACGCGGATAACCGAGGAGTGAGGCCCTCGAGCGTTGACCGGCTGCTGATGCTGATCTTCACGCGCTCCAGTACGTAATCGACCATCTTCTGTAGCACCTCGGCCTCTTCCGTCGTGAGAAACAAGGCAAGGCGCTCGGCCTCTTCATCTGACTGAACCACGGCGCTCACGATACCGACGTCTTCGAGTGACACTGTCGGTCCGGCTAGCTCCACCGCGACTGTTTGGGTGGTGAGATCGATACGTACTGTTACGGTGCCATCAGTGGCCACAGTGACCTCATCCCTGCTATGCCGAGGGGTAGCGTTGCAGCCAGCCCTCGGAGACATCAGCCGCTGCTGCGAGCGGGCGGCCGAGCTTCTTCGTCCACGGGATGGCGAACTCCTGGGCCAGATCGATGCACTGGCGCAAGTTGTCTACACCGGTAGTCTCCAGCCAGCGCCGGCGCTCAGCGCCGCCGGCGATTCGGATCCCATCCTTCCAGATAGCGCGACCGGCGAGGAATCCGGATGCACCATGCTTGCAAGCGATCTCCACCTGCTTGCGGAACAAGCTTATGTCTACGCCGGCACTGAGAATGACCCACGGTACCGGACAACTGTCGTTCAGCTGACGACACCAGTCGGCCATCTTACCCTCGTCTGATTCGAACTTGAGATCTGCAGGGAACTCAGCCTTGAACACGTCGAAGCCCAATGGGCTCAATTCCTGGGCGGTGCGAATCACGAGTCTAGGCTTCTGAGCCGCAAACTCCGCTGTGTCGGTCTTGAGACCGTTGATGCCGTAGGCCACCGCTTCGACGACGGCAGGGATGTCGTGCGTTGCACAGTCAGTAACGACCTGCCTGACGATCGCGCGTTGGTGCTCGGCTGACTTGGCCTCGTCGGGATGGTAATACACCAAGAGCTTGACGGCGGACGCACCCATGCGCTTGATCTTCGCGACACTCCAGCCCGGCTGGACTTGCGTAAGGCGGCCCGAGCCGTCCGGCGTATAGCCGGACTCTTCCCACGCAACCAAGAGGCCGGTTCGACCTGGCAGCGCTCCATAGGCGATTGCTTCCGCCGCTCCGTAGAGCGGGTCCAGCAGCACCGCGCTTGACAAAGGCCCAAAGACTGCGGCGAGCTCGATCTTGACCTGCTTGAGCTCTTCATACGTCACTGAACTCGGATCCTGTGGCCGCATGAGCCCTGCGAGAGAGCCACGCTGATCCATCGCCGTCATCGTGAAGATGCCCGCAGGGGAGGAGATCTGTTGTAGACCGCGAATTTTCCCCACTGTCAATGCCAATGTGTCTATCCTCTCCCCTTTATGAGCGCACCACTCACCGATGATACCTAGTGCAGAGAAGTCGGGGCAAAGCGGCAGCGCTTATGACACGTGCTACTGTATCGAGCGAGCAACCTCGTTTGATCCGTACCACGAGCCACTTGATGGATGTATGCCTTGACCGAGACGCTTGACACTCTCGGTGCGCTCCGGCGAAACGCAGACTTTCGTTTGTACTGGACGGGAGCGTTGCTGTTCAACATCGGTACCTGGATGCAGAATCTCGCTCAGAGCTGGCTTGTCTATCAGATCACGGTTTTGCCTTCTTGCTCGGCACAGTGAGCTTCATACAGGCTATTTCGTTTCTATTTCCTGACCGTGGTTGGCGATGTGATGGCCGATCATATCGAGCGCCGCCGGTTGGTGGTCGGAACACAGACTGCGCAAATGGTACTGGCGTTCTTACTCTCCGCTTTGACACTCCTACACGTTGTCAACGTTGCCGAGATTTTCGCGGTCGCCTTCTCCTCCGGTCTCGTAAATGCCATCAACACGCCCGTGCGGCAAGGCATCATCTCGGCCCTCGTGACCAAGGACGAACTTCAAAATGCCATCGGGATCAACTCTGCCCAGTTTCAAACCAGCCGTCTCATTGGCCCGTTGCTGGCCGGCATCATTGTCGCTCGCTACGGTGCTGGCCCAGCCTCCTTCACTGATGGCGTTGATTCTCTTGATTATAGCTAGTGGTTCCAGCTCGCTTTACGGTACCCTCAACCAGACTTTTCTTCAGACCCTGGCCCCGATCGTCTGAAGGGTCGAGTTCTCAGCATCTTCACACTGACGACATTCGGACTCATGCCATTCAGCTCATTGATTATGGGCGCCGCAGCTCAGCAATGGGGCGCTCCGCTTGCTGTTGCGGGGGGCGGTACACTTACGGCGTTGTTCGCCGTCATCGTTTTGTCACCCAACCTCTCATCCGCCGTCTTGAGTAGACGGGGGGCGAGCGTAGCGTCCCAGAGTCTGCATCCTGCAGGGGCGAAAGACTCATCACAGAAGTACTCCGCTGGGAGCAGCGGTACCAACAATCGTCTCTTTGTCTGGCAAGATACCTGTGCAGTTGTGGCGTGAGGGCGGAGGCCGGCATGTGTGGAATCTATGGATACCTCGGAAGGGGCGGCGGAGCCGCGTCCACAGTGGTGGAGGGACTCAAGCGTCTCGAATACCGTGGGTATGACTCTTGGGGTGTTGCAGCGGTAGAGAGCGGACACGTTACCCTGGCCCGCCGTACTGGCCGGGTGGATGTAGAAGGGCTAGGCTTGCCCGAGGGAAGGTCAGCCTCGGGTCATACGCGTTGGGCAACTCATGGCGGCGTTACCGAGTCAAATGCTCACCCGCATATGGATTGCAGTGGCACACTGGCTCTCGTGCACAATGGCATCGTTGAGAATACCGAGGAGTTGCGGCAGCGCTTATCAGCTCGGGGACACGTGTTCCAGTCAGAAACCGACTCTGAAGCCATCATTCATCTCGTGGAAGAAGAACTGAGATCCGCCCCAAGCCTTCACCACGCGGTGCTCGCCGCCTTTTGCCAGCTCGCGGGAGTGAATGGCATCGCAGTTCTGGATCGCTCGGGAGAACGGCTCGTGGCAGCGACCTCAGGATCCCCGCTAGTGGTGGCTCTGGCTGGCGGGGAAGCGCATCTGGCGTCAGACCCCGCGGCCCTGTATGGTGTCAGCAACCAAATGATCGTGCTTGAAGATGGCCGGCTGGCTGTCATCGAGCGGGAAACCGTGCGCGTGATGGATATGCGCTTGGGAAGCTGGATCACTCCCCGACTGCTTCCTCTGGAGGGCGATGCCTCTGACGTCACTCTCGATGAGGGGGAACACTGGATGTGGCGAGAGATGGCCGAGCAGCCGCGTCTGCTCCGTCTGCTCTCCACCGACGCCGTCGAGGAGGCGGCGCGACTGGCCCAGGACATTCGAGATGCTACGTCGGTGACCTGGGTTGGCTGCGGGACTGCCTATCACGCTTCCCTCTATGCACGCTACGTGCTGGCAGCGGCCGGGAAGCGCTCCCACGCGGTGCCTGGCTCCGAGTTCGCCTTTCTTGCCGACGCGGTCGGCCCAGGAGGACTGCTGCTAGCGCTATCGCAGAGTGGCGAAACCATCGACATTCTCGATGCGCTGCACTATGCGCGGAAGCAGGGGGCAAGGATTACAGCCCTCGTCAATGCCGGGTGGTCTACGCTGGCACGATTGGCAGATTCAGCCATCAGGCTCCGCGCTGGTCCTGAGCGCTGTGTGCTGGCGACGAAGTCGTTCCTGGCAAAGGTCGGAATTATCACCTTGATCGAGGCCGCTCTGCTGGGTGATATGGCTTCCGGTCAGCGTGCACTCCGTGATGCCGCCGATACCATTGAGGAAATTCTCGGCGATAGCTACCAGGGACGGATCATCGGTCTTGCAGAACGGGTTGCCAACCAGGAGCATCTGTACTGTCTCGGTCGAGGGAGAAGCACTGCGATCGCTCTCGAGGCGGCGCTCAAGATCAAAGAGGGAAGCTATCTGCACGCGGAGGGCTTCTCTTCGGGAGAGCTCAAGCACGGGGTTATTGCACTCATCTCAGCTGGTACACCATGTTTGCTCCTGGCTCCTGCTGATGGTTCTGAGCCCGCCCTCATTGCTGCTGCTATGGAAGTCCGGGCGCGCGGGGCGTTCACTATTGGTATCGCCCAGCGTGTGCACGCGGCCTTCGATGAGGTGTTGCCAGTGACACTGTCCGGACCTGGATGGTGGCTAGCGACTGCGGTGGTTGCCCAAACGCTGGCCTACCGCGTTGCCTTACTACGCGGGCACGATCCTGATCGACCGCGGAATCTGGCGAAGAGCGTAACAGTGCGTTAGGGGCGCAAGCGGGGTAGGTGCTGGTACGGCTTGGGCCATTGATTCCTTGTAAACTGCTCGGTAGAGTAAGTCGACAAGTTCACATGAGTCAGCAAAGACGAGGAAGAGTAGCTCCGCAACGCGTGACAGCGAGCCTGGTGCGGTGGAAGCAGGTGGTGGTTGCTGGGTGAAGTGCACCTCTGAGCCGCATGAGCGCCTCCAAGGGCGTGTGGTGCCGTTTGGCCACGTTAGGGGCCGAGAGTTGGTCGTGCCAACTCACTGAGATCGCTTGCCGTGAGGCAGCGGTGAATCAGGGTGGAACCGCGAATAACATCGCCCCTGGTTGCGCGTCGCGTTCTTCTCGGGCTCTGCTCGGAGGAGTAGGAACACAACCGTGGTTGCTCTGCGATCTCTACGCGTCCCGCCGGCCCGCGCTGCCGCACCTCGCCCGCTCGGCGACATGGCTCGCCTTGGGTTCCCTGCTGATGAGGAATGCCAGATTCACGGGCGGCCGCGGCGCTGCCTGTGGTGGACGCTCCCTGAAGACGTCCAGGTGGTCTTTGAAAAGGACCCTGCTGCTCGAAACGTTGCCGAGATATTGCTGTATCAGGGTCTCCATGCGATTCTCCTCCACCGCATTGCTCACCGACTGTATCTACGCGGAGTTCCCTTCTTGCCACGTCTCATCTCCCAGTTTGCCCGGATCATTACGGGAGGAATAGAGATCCATCCCGGTGCCAGAATTGGACGGCGTTTCTTCATCGATCACGGTACGGGCATTGTGATTGGTGAGACGGCTGAGATCGGTGACGATGTGATGCTATACCACCAGGTGACGCTTGGAGCTACTGGCTGGTGGAAGCATCGTGAGGATGGCGAACAGAAGCGCCACCCTACTATCGAAGACCGCGTGACGATCGGCGTGGGCGCAAGCATTCTCGGACCTGTCACGATTGGGCACGACAGCAAGATCGGCGCGATGGCCCTGGTGATCGAGTCGGTACCAGCACACTCTACGATCGTGGCCAGCCCGGCACGCTTGTTACAACGCCGTGATGACCGAACCGTTGAGGTTCAGGACCTCGACTACCAAATCTGACTATTGTTAGGATTGGGCTGCCCGCAAGCGGCATATCGAGGTGCGGCAGTGTGGAGCATCGGCCACGCCGTGGCTCTGTGGTGTAAGTCATCGTAGGCAAGGAGTGTCAGCCAGATTGCCGCGATCCATCCATCAGGCGTGGTAGTCGTTGACCGAGAAGCGAACAGCGCAATGCCATTCCTCTCCTGGAGGGAGCACGACGCGTCCAGCGTCGACACCCTGCTCTGAAAGGTTGAAGGCATCGGTGACGCACGTGTAAGGCTCGAAGCTGATCGCCGCCGTTCCTGGTGGCGTGTAGAGTACCCACTCGCGAACAGCCGGGTCTCCTTCGATGTGGACGGCGACACCAGCGGCTGGGTCTACAAGCCTGGCTCGTGACCAGCCATCGGCATCGTGCACGACCCCAGTAAATACACCATCAAACGATCGCTGACCTAGAGGGCGGAGCGCTCGCAGCGTGTCAGTGTCATCGATGGGGCGACGTTGGCCAGTGGGAACGAGTGTTTCCTCGAGCTCCCAGCGTTCAGTGACCGGCAGCGACACAAGGCATGCGTCTCGCTGTCCGGCCGCGACGAGGGGAAGCGGAAAGTAAGGATGAAGACCATAGCCGAGAGGAAGTGCACCTTGCCCTGTATTCCGAGCTCGAGCGAGAAGTGTCAGCGAGGAGTCCGTTAAGGTGAAGGTCAGTGTCAGCTCGAAGGGGAAAGGAAAGCCGTCGCGACGTTCGAGCTCTTCGGAGGTAATAGCACACGAGAGTGTTGCGGATGCCAGCGTGACCTCGCGGTGAGTGACGCGGAAGGGTTGATCGATGACGAGTCCGTGAATTGCGTGCCCGCGGTCTGAGGTGCGGAGCTGGTACGTGCTGCCAGCAAGGACGTAGCGTCCGTGGCGGATCCGGTTGGGGAAGGGAAAGAGAACCGGAATGCCAGACCGGGCGGGGCTTGCCCGGAGCTGATCCAGACTCTGTGGTGAGAACAACACCTGGGTGACAGCCCCTGATGGAGCACGGAGGTGAAGCTCTGCACAATTGGCCCCGATCTCGGGGATCACCCGTGTCCATACCCCAGTGCCAGTATTACGAAGGACAATGCCCCCAAGCGGACCTTCGCCGGGGAAGATAGCATATCCTGAAGTGCTCACGTCCTAGTTCCCTCCGTGCGTATTGCGTGCTGTCTCTGCCGCACCCTGCGTCCGCATGCTAGCGCACGCCAGGGCTGGTGTAGCTGAAGAAAAGCCGGGCGGAGAGGAGTGCTATGACGAGCCTTGCGTGAGGAGCCGTAGCAAGCGCGTGCAGAGACAATGGCATCGTTCTGTTGCGTGATTCCCGCCCGATCCCGACGCCAGGAATTTCCAGCGGGTGTGTGTTGCCACCGTAGCGCTGATCCACATCAAGCAGAAGTGTCACCATTCCGTCTAATATGCGGGCGGCGGCCAGGGAGCCGCGATCTGCTTGCCGGACCCAGGTCCTCGATGAGCTGCTTCACTGTGGCACGCCCCCAATCGCTGTCAGTGGCGAACAAGAGACGCCTCTTTGCAGTCCTGTCGAGTCTCTGGGCTGCAAGCATGTGCTACCTTCGAGTGGTATTCGTTCTTGGTCCTTGTCGAGAGATTACTGTTCCGGGCCTGCGATCGCAGTCACCACGCGATCCGCGTGGTAGTAACGCCGAGTGACTTGGATGACATCCGCGTTGGTCACGGACTCGATGGCGCTTATGTAGTCCTCGATGAAGTGCAGCGACATCCCAAAGCGCTCGACTGCGACGAGCTGTGTTGCGATGCCCTCGGATGTCTCGAAGCGTAACGGGAGACTTCCGGTGAGCCACTGCTTCGCATCCTTGAGTTCTTCCTCGGTGGGGCCCTCTACAGCAAAGCGCTCCCATTCGGAAAGCGTTGCTTCGATCGCTTGCGCGACGTGTTGTGGCGCTACTCCAATGCGAGCGGCCCAAGGGCCAGGTCCGAAGCCCGCTTCAAGTGCTGACGAAGCATAATAGGCCAATCCGCGGCGCTCACGAATTTCCTCACCCAATCGGCCTCCCATACCCAGACGCCCGAAGATTGCGTCTGCCACGGACAAGGCGTAGTAGTCGGGATCGGTGCGGCGGACACCTGGCAGGCCGATCACCAAGTCAGTTTGCGTCTTCTCGGGAATCGAGCGCGAGGCCCGCCGGACGGATGGCACAGTGGTGACCGGTGGAATCAGCACGGTCCGTGGTATCTCTGTAAAGGGACTGCCCTTGAAAGCATCGGAGAGGAATGTCAGGACCTGAGCGCGTGTCAAGCCTCCCGAAGCGGCAATCACGATACCTCCCTGATGGCGGAAGCGCTCAGCGTGCCGGAGAACATCGTCGCGGGTGATGCTCTCGATGCCATTGGGTGTACCGACTGGCCAGCGGTGCATTGGGTGGTCTTCCGGGTAGGCGAGCTCCCGGAAGAGTCGCTCAGCAACCGCGCGGGTGTTCGACTGCTCTTGGATCGCGGCAGCGATGAATGGCACCTTGACTGCCTGAAGGTAACTCTCGGGATAGGACGGAGCTAGAATGACCTGGGCCAGCAGCTCAAGACCGAGAGGAACGGTGCTAAGGAGAGCCTTCATCCAATAGCTGCTGAAGTAGTCTCCTGCACCACCGACGAGCTGTATGGCATGCCGGTCGAGGATCGCGCTGAGCTGGTTGTACTCGAACTTGACACTTCCTCGTAGACGCAGGGCCCCCTCCACGGCGGCTACGCTGAGCAGCCCCTCTGAGTCATCAGCACTGCCACCAGGTACGGAAACTTGAAACAGCTGCCACGGTGCACCCTCGGCATGGTGTGTCAAGACGGTAATTCCCTGATCGATTACGTCGCGGTCAACTTCGAGAGAACGGCGATGCGCGACGGAGACCGCGGAAATTTGCTTGGTCGGAGATGATAGCACCGCGGTCGGTGTTGGTGGAACCATGACTTTCTTACTGGATTCTGCAGGGAGATACGTGCCAGACGTCCGATTGTACTGTCGAAGGTAGTGTTGAGCGACGTGCTGGACGTCTTCACTACTTACGCGGTCGAACAGCCTGGTGAGCTCATCGATGTCTGATGCCATGCCAGTGATGAGAGACCGGCCAAGGGAAGAGGCCTGGCGGCTCACGCCTTCGGTGCTGAACACCAGCTGAGCGATACACTGCTCGCGGGCACTGCTCAGCTCTTGCTCGCTCACTGGCTCCGCAGCGAGGCGCTCAATCTCTGCGATGAGCCTCGCCTCGACCGCCTGGGCATCCATCCCAGGCTTGACAGTGACCCCGGCGAAGAATAGACCTGGGTCCGCTTGAAGGCCAACCGACGTGTAGACAGAGCTGGCCATCCCGGTGTCTACGAGGACTCTCCGGAGTCGTGAGCTGCGACCAAGCGAGACAGCAGCGTGTCCGAGTCCTTTTCCTCCGGAGAGCACCGCGTCGAGCACCGCGAGTGGAGGGAGGTCTGGATGTGACGCTGCTGGAATGTGGTAGGCAAGGAGGAGCATCGGAGTACCTCCCGGACGCTGCACGGTGACTCGTCTCTCTCCCTCTTGGGGTGGCTCGACCGAGCCCACATCTGCCGCCTGCTCACCAGCCTCCAACGACCCGAAAAATTTGTCGATCCGTTCGAGGAGTGAGGCAGCAGAGAAGTCTCCTACAGCGACGATGATGGCATTGTTGGGATGGTAGAAGCGGCGATAGTGATTCCAGAGATCCGCGCGCGTAATGCGCTCCAGATCCGTCTTCCAGCCGATGATGGGCTGGCCGTATGGATGAACCTTATAGGCAGTCGCCAGTACCTCCTCGTAGAGCGCATTGCCTGGATAGTTTTCACCGCCCTGGCGCTCGGAGATGATGACTGTGCGTTCCCGCTCGACTTCCTCGGGGTCGAAAAGCGCATTGGCCATGCGATCCGCTTCGAGATCGAGCGCTAAGTCGATACGGTCGCTGGGCAAGACTTCAAAGAAAGCTGTGCCGTCGTTCCACGTGAAACCATTGCGATAGCCGCCGTTGGCCACGACCAGACGATGGAGAGCGCCTTTGGGGTAACGCTTTGTGCCATCAAACAGCAGATGCTCTACCCAGTGCGACAGGCCGGTTCTCCCGGTGCTCTCGTTGCGCGAACCGACTCGATAGAAAACGTAGAAGGCAACGAGAGGAGCGGCACTATCCTCCCGCAACACTACCGTCGCACCATTGGCAAGGTGAAGAACTTGCGGAGATGAGGAGAATGCGCGGGGCACTACCTGGCTGGTCACCGTCGTTGGGGAACCTTTCAATGATCGTCTTTCACTCACGGATGAGAAAAACTTACCTTGCATAAGTTTCAGTCCTGTGCTACTTGATTGCAAGCGCGCAATCAGAGGGAGACGGGGCTCGATAGAGGCGGGTGTGGTCGCAGGACTGTGAGTGGGGCTACTTCGAGGCGGTGTAACCAGTCAGCTCGACGTAGCCCATGCCAGTAGCGGACTGGTGATGATCCTTGCCTGAAATCTTAACCTCGCCTTCCCAGTAGCCTAAGAAGGAGGAGCGGCCGCGAGCACCAAATGCAAGCTCCTGATCCTTGACCGTGGGCTCGAGTATCAGCTGCGTACCTTGGGATGGGATACTCACAGACCATCCCGACGGATAGATGATGTGGGTCACTGGGCTGATCCAGGTTCCGAGGGCCTTCTCGGTGAACTGTCCGTTCGTCAAGTCAACAACGCTGCCAGAGGGAAGCACGTAAGACCCGAATGATTCGGTCGCTTGTCCCCGAGCGTCCCGCAGGAAAGCGAACATCACGTCCACATCGTTGTCAAGCTGGATGCTGATCCAGTCCCAGCCACCCACGCTCGCGACAATGAAATTGCCCCACTGGTGATCCATCCACGCTTCGCCCGTGACCTTGTAAGGCACGCCGTGGTCAGCGATGCTGCCGGTGATGGCCATTCTCGTTCGTGAGTAGTAGTACGACCTGCCGAAGATACCGAAGTTGATGAGTCCCGTGCCGCCGTGAAGCACCGCTGGCTTCGTTGCGTGAGCCGAGAGATCTATCACATAGCCGTGCATCTCGGCCTGCAGCGAATTGTTGCCGTTGGCGCCGGACACCGTCCAGCCACCGACAGAGAGATCGAACCCGTGGCGTTCTCCACCCTGCTCACCGACTGAGCTTCTCTGGGCATAGTGAAACGTCTTCGAATTGTCATCAGTGACGGCGAAGTGTGCTTCATAAGCGGGCGGGTTGTCACCTCGGCGTACCTGGAAGACGACGAGCTCGAAACCGTAGTGGCGTGCTGGAGCGGTGGTCGTTGTGAGGTGGCCAGTGTAGTACCACCACTCCGTAAGGTCGCCGTAAGGAGACTCATCAAGTGGTAAAGCGACGTGTGTCGGACTCGAGACCGCGAGCGCTGGCGTTACGGTAGGAGGGACAGTTGGTAGAGGGGCCAGCTCAACAACCGCACTTCCACAAGCACTGAGCAGCGCGGCGCACGTCGCAAGCATCAGAGCCAGCCATTTCACGGTTCACCTCCACGACGTACAGAAGTCTCAAGGTCGCGCCAGAGCCGTGAGCTGATAGGAGCGGGGATCCACCAGTTCCACTGACCGAGGAGGCGCATCGTCGCCGGGACGAGTAGCGCTCTAACGACCGTCGCATCGAGCGTCACGGCCAGCGCTACGCCAAGTCCCAGTGCTTTGATGAGGACAATGGAGGCCGCCATAAAGGAAGCGCTTACTAGTACCACGATGAGCGCGGCGCTCGTGATGATTCTACCGGATCGCCGGATGCCTTCAGCAACACTCTCGATGTTGTCACCAGTACGCACGTACGCTTCGCGCACGCGCGACAGCAGAAAGACCTCGTAATCCATGCTCAGCCCGAAGAGCGTACAAAACATCAAGATGGGCAGGTCTGACTCCACGTAATGCAGTGGGGAAAAACCTAGAAGCTGGTGTAGGTGTCCTTCTTGGAATACGAAGACGAGCGCACCATAGCTAGCAACGATACTTAGCGAGTTCGTGAGGATCGCCTTTAGCGGCAGTATGACGCTCCGGAGTAGCAGAAACAGTACGATATAGGTCGAAACTGCGATGAAGAGCATCGCGTGCGGAAAATCACGGTACAGCGAAGCGTTGACGTCGACGATAGCTGCTGTCACACCGCCGACGAGCACGGTCATTCCTGACTGTGTTGCCAGCTGCCGGATCCAGTTGACGAGCTCCTCAGTCTGAGGAGCTATGGCCGAGTAGCGACTGTAGATCTCGACGAGCACAGTGTTTCCACGCACGGTCGACGCGTAGGTGGCGCTAGCAATGGCATCAGGGATGGCATGCGGCCGGGCGTAGAGTAGTTTGTACTGGTCAAGGGTGATACGTGGGTCGATGGTGGTAATGGAATCGACGCGCTGTACACTCGGGTTCGCAGCAATCGCGTGAGATAGCTGATAGAGCCTGGCAAGGTTTTCTGGTTCAAGCGCGCTCCCTGACATCTCCACGACTACGAGAGCTGGAGTGGTCGCGCCTGGAGAAAACTCGGCATTGAGTAGATCATAGGCCTGCCGGGAAGCGAGCGACTTGGGAAGGATCGCGGCATCCGGCGAGCTCAGGCGAACGTGGAGGAACGGAAGTCCGACAGCAATCAACAGAAGGAGCGCGGGGATCCCAAAGAGCAGCGGGTGGGCCATGACGGCACGGGCCAGGCGATCCCAGAAGATCGACAGTGCTCGGGGCTGCGGCAGGACCTGCAAGGCATTGATGCGGGGGCCTAGAACACTGAGAAGGGCGGGCAGTAGCGTCAGGGCTGCCGATACGGTGCTGAGCACGACAATGCAGCCGCCAAGACCTACCGACCGCAGCAGCAGATAGCGAAAACTCAGGAGTGCCAGCAGACCGAGACAGACAGTGAGCCCGGAATAGAAGACGGCGCGGCCGGCCGTCGCTGTCGTTGCTCGAAGTGCTGCCATGGTGATGAGTGGCTCAGGCTCCGGGCGATCTCTGCGGTGTTCGAGCTCCTCGCGAAAGCGACTGGTCATGAACAGGCTGTAGTCGACTCCCAGGCCAAGGCCGATCATGGTAGTCACATTGAGAACGAAGATCGACAGATCGGTTGCGTGAGCAACTCCAAATAGGATGAGTGACGACACGAGAACACCCACGCCGCCGACCACGATGGGAACGAACGCAGCAATAACCGAGCGGAACACGACGAGCAATGCAAGAGCGGCAAAGGGGAAGGCGAGGAGCTCAGCGCGATGCAGGTCATCGGAGCTCGCTGACTCGATATCGGAGTAGAATTTCGGGGCCCCACCTATCAAGACGTGCAGGGAGGTAGGTTGGATGAGCTTTTCGACCCGCTTCACTACTGAAGGCCCCACATTGACATTGGGCTTCAGGACGATGAGCTCATAGACTGTGTGGCCGTCGCGCCCGACCTGACGGAAGTTATCGGTGTGCCAAATGATCGTGGCGACATCGGAGTCGCTCGGAACCTGGGCAAGCGCCTGACGGACCTGGGCTATGAAGGCTGGGGCGTTCGGATGCAACGTCGGACTAGTGAACACTGCGTAGAGATCGGTGGCGCTGAAGCCCAGACGGCGGCCCAAGACTGCGAGGGCCTGGGAAGATTGAGAGTGATCATTCTCGAAGCCACCGACCTCCAGCACTCCGGGAAGGAGAAAGAAGGCGGGCACGCTGGCGACGAAGAGGAGAGCCCAGAATGCGATGACGGCCCGTGCGTGGCGAGCAGACCAGTTCGAAAGCTTTGCAATCACAAGTCAAGCCTTGCAGAAATGCCGCACGTCCAAGAGTACGGGAACTTGCCACTCGACGTACGGCTGGCGGCGCGACGTGCGCAGTGATCTGCATGTGCCGTGGTCGCGGGGTCAACATGTGGAGGAGCGGATAAACACAGGTGTGCCGAGAGCTACTCGGTAGGTATCGCCAGACCGCGTCCCTGGTAGCTGCAGAGAGATACCGTGCTGATGAGGCATGAGCCTGATCTGCTGACCGGTCATCGACATCGCTGCAAACAAGCTGGACGGTCCCGGAAGGCTCAACTCTTCTACCTGGTTGGAATCATTCCACACGACCGTAATTGCAGTCGTGCCGCGACAAAACGCCACGGCAGTGACACCGGGAACAGGATGGGTGAGGCTCAGAGGTCGGGTGTCGTGGAGTTCAGCAGCGGTGGTTCGAAAGGCATAGAAAGCTGGTCGCGCTGTCAGGTCTCCCTGGATCAAGCCCCAGTAGTGCTCTTGATCATCGACGTCAGCGGCTCGGTAGATAACCACGGTCCGGTAACCCGCGTAGTGCGCGAGGGTGAGTACTTGGACAATGAAGGCACCACCCTCAGCGAGAGTGACGGAGTCCGGACCAGTGACGGCATTGGCCGGGCCACCCGGATCGACGACTGGGACGTTGCTCTCAGTGATCCAGAGACGAGGAGTGACGTGCCAAGTCGCGAACACGGCACGTATGAGATCCTTGAGCCGCAAGATATCGTGAGGATTGTCGTACACGTGCCAAGCGACGTCCTGTGGCAATTCTGACGGGCATTGCATTTCAGAGCAGATCGTATCCACGATGGCACGGAGCCAGGCACCGTTGTCGCTGACCATGCCACCGATGAGCACAGGCGCAGCGGGGTCAAGGGAATGAATCACCGACCTGGCTTGGAGGTACAGCTCGGCGTATTGCGCTGGTGTTCCTGTCCAGAAGGTCTGCGAGTTCGGCTCATTCCAGATTTCCCAAACCGTCACTCTGGAGCCAGCAGCTTGAACGGCGGCCCGTACGAAGCGTATCCACGGATCGGATTGCCGAGCGTCCGATCTGGGCGGCCCCAGTCCTCGCGGTGGGCTCGCGGCGCCGGCTGAAGGCGAGCTCGCGGCCCAGGTGGGTGTTCCCAGCAACAGGCCGATGACCATGAAGCGGAGTTGCTGCGCCTCATTCAGCTCGGCATTGAGCGTAGAAAAGTCGTAGACTCCGGGCCGCTGCTCGATCTGATCCCAGCGAATCTCCAATCGATCAGTCGCAGCGCCGCTCCCTCGGAGGATCGGTGCCGACGCGTCCTGTGTGTTAATGGCATCAGCCACACCGAAAAACGGATCATTGCGGGTGCGCTTGGGCAAGATAGTCAAGCCGTCGAGCACGGGGGCAAACTCCAACTGCTGCATCCGGAGCCACATCTCGTCGAGCGTGACGCGGTGGGAGTCGGTGCTCGCGGTAGCTGTTTCCGCTTGCTCCGTGAAGGCTGGCGTTGTCAGTGAAACAGCGGCGCCGTGGGTAGGTGGAGAGGCGATGGTCACGGGTGAGCGCACTGGCGTCCGGCTCTGGTTGCCGCATCCGGCGATGAGAGCGGCAAGCAGAGTGCACAAGACTACTCGCTCGATAACGATTCTTAGCGTAGACAGCATCTTTGGACTACGCTCCACGCATGGGTGGGGGGTGATTGTCTCCTGGGGAGCCAGGCTGTGTGTCGGTACTGTCTGCACCGCGCTGACTCGAGAGGGCGATCATTGCGGCCAGTCCGCCACCTAGGGCGAGGAAGAGCGCGAGGCTCACCGCAGAGCCCCGCGCCGCGCGCCGGGCTGCTGCGTAGGCTTGAGGTCTGGTAGTTGAGGTTATCGTCGCGACAGAAGTGAGGGGATGAACGACACCGCTGCGGGCTGGAAGAGATGCAGCAGCTCGCGGCGGCGAAGCCGCCTTCGTTGCCACCGTGACGGCGGCCGACGATAGCACCGAGCGTGTCGTGGTGGTAGATGTGGATACTGACTGAGCGTACAGCGCAATCACTACTGAGAGAGTCAGCAAGACAGCTGCTGCTACCGCTGCGATCTGCCGTTGCCATTGCCCGAGCCATCCCCAAGGCGACGGCCTGGGTGTGTTTGCGGGCAGGACGAAGGATCGCGGCAATGGAGGAATCGGGAAGTTCCGTAGGAGAGATCCGGTAGCCTCGAGTGACACGAGAAACTTCCTGCACTCGTCACAGTTGTTGACGTGGTTCCACACGTGCTCGGCTGCATCTGGTGGGAGGAGGCCAACGCTGAGGTCGGCGAGGAGGGTTTGGGGGTGTCGTGGACTGCTCATTCGCGGGGTCCCCCTCCTGTAAAGAGGGAACGATAGCTCTGGGGCAGAAGTTCCGGCTTCTGTGCCAGCCAGTCGCGCAGTTTAGCGCGCCCTCTACTCAAGCGTGACTTCACCGTTCCGAGCTCGACTCCCAGTGTCTCCGCTATCTCACTGTAGGCATATCCCTGAATATCGAACAAGACGACTACTGCCCGCTGCTCCCACGGCAGCCGATCGAGCCCCAGAGTGATGTAGCTGATAAGCTCTACTCGGAGCACGGCTTTTTCAGGTTCATCTTCCTGGGTGGCGATCGCCGTGGGTGAAGCATCGCCGTCATCATCGTCATCAAGGGACAGGACTCTGTGCATCTTGCCTGATCTCAGCAAGTCATAACAGCGATTGACGACGATGCGAGTGAGCCACGCGCGGACACTGCCCTGGTGGAACTGGCTCAAATGTTGCCAGGCGGAGAGTACAGCGTCTTGGACGGCGTCGCTCGCCACCTGTGAATCGCCAGCGAGTCGTAGGGCCACAGCATAGAGCTGCTGCTGATGGATCTCGATGAGCCGGTTGAAGGCGTCGAGATTACCTCCAGTGGCTTGCTGCACGAGGCGTTCGTCAGGTGAGGGGATCGTGGTTGGCTCGTTGCCCATCGATCCCTCATCTAGCACGGCACACGTACGCCGTGAAAGAGATTGGAGGCATAATTCCAGCAGAAACGGCGATGGCGCTGCTCCTCAAGTGGCAGATGGGGTCTTCCATCTTCCCTTTCCCCGTTTCGCCAGGGGTGCAACAGAGAAAAGAGTACCAGCGGTGCCGTAAGGGACCCATGATCACCACGATGAGTATAATCGGGATCCTACCTGCCTGTGGCTCTCATTACCCTTGGATGGATTCTCAGAGCGCCAAAGGCGCCAGGACAAAGACCCTGTACGGAGGCACTCCGCAGGTTCTCCCGCTCGCTTGGGAGACTAGTCGGAGCGATAGCTAGGAGGTGGTATGAAGGCATTTCCCGCATCCCAGATTCGCAATGTTGCCCTGGTAGGCCACGGTGGCTCTGGCAAGACGACGCTCTGCGAAGCCATGCTCTACCTATCCGAGGCAATCGCTCGCAGGGGAAGGGTCGAGGACGGAACGTCAACCTCGGACTTTGATGCGGAAGAGCAGCGACGTCAGCTCTCGCTCAGTACGAGCATCCTTCCTCTCGAATGGAAGGGCGTCAAGATCAATCTGCTCGACACTCCAGGTTACTCGGACTTTGTCGGCGAAGTGAAGCAGGCTCTCCGTGTGGCAGATAGTGCCCTCATTACAGTGTGTGCCGTAAATGGCGTGGAAGTCGGCACGGAGCTCGTCATGGGATATGTCGACGAGAACAAGCTGCCGACGCTTGTTGCTATTACGCGACTGGACCGGGACAACGCCGACTTTGATCGCGCGCTCGAGGGAGTGCGCTCGCTCTTTGGCCGAAAGGCTGTCGCACTCCAATATCCTCTGGGGCACGAACGCAGTCTCAATGGGTTCATCGACATCGTCAACGAGCAAGCGTACGTTCTTCGTGGTGGCGGCCTCGAGCGGACCGAGATTCCAGAAGAAGTACAAGAGCGCGTGCAACAACTGCGAGAAGAGCTCATTGACAGTGTGGCAGAGAGCAACGATGACCTGCTTGCGAAGTATCTGGATGGTCAGGAGATCAGTGCCGCTGAGCTTCTGCCCACGCTTCAGCAAGGCGTCAAAGATCGGACTGTCGTGCCCGTGGTCTGCTCGACGGCGACGCTTGACATCGGTGTGTCACAACTCCTCGATGTGCTTCGTGACTTCGTGCCGTCCCCGAAAGAGACCGGCGCCGCGAACCCTGATGGGCCACTCGCGGCGTTGATCTTCAAGACGACCAGCGACCCGTACGTTGGGCGGGTGAGCTACTTCAGGGTCTACTCGGGCATGCTGCGTGCTGATGCGCACGTGTGGAACAGTAATCGCCAGCGAGAGGAGCGTGTGACGCAAGTCGCTTTTGTGCGAGGGCACAACCAAGAGGCGACTGGCGAAGTACCAGCGGGTGATCTCGGAGCGGTGAATAAGCTCACCGAGGTTGCGGTTGGTGACACTCTCTGCACACGTGAACAGCCGGTGACTTTGCCAGGAATAAGTTTTCCGGAGCCGTGCTTCCACGTTGCGGTCGAGCCTAAGACTAAGGGTGACCTGGACAAGATGGGACCAGCCCTGGCGCGCCTCCAAGAGGAAGACCGTACCATCCGCGTGAGCAAGGATCCGGAGACTGGAGAAACCATCTTGTCTGGCATGGGTGACATGCATCTCGAAGTGGCCATGGAGCGGTTGCGCAGCAAGTTCAAGCTCGAGCTCGTGCTCCAGACACCACGAGTTCCCTATCGAGAGACGATCCGTAGGGCTGCCAAAGCCCAAGGCCGGCACAAGAAGCAGACTGGTGGACACGGGCAGTTTGGCGATGTCTGGGTGGAGCTGGAGCCACTACCCAATGGTGGCGGCTATGAATTTGTGGACAAGATCGTTGGCGGAGCGGTTCCGCGCCAGTTCATCCCGGCAGTCGACAAGGGGATCCAAGAAACGCTTGCTGAGGGGCTGATCGGTGGCAACTCAGTAGTCGATGTGCGCGCCACGCTCTATGATGGCTCCTACCACCCGGTGGATTCCTCAGAGATGGCCTTCCGGCTTGCGGCAGCGCTTGCAGTGAGGAAGGCTGCAGAGCAATGTCAACCCGTTCTGCTCGAACCGGTTCTCGAGGTGGAAGTCACGGTGCTTGAAGCGAACATGGGCGACGTGATGAGTGATCTCAACTCGAAGCGGGCACGCATCGAGGGAATAGAGCCCGCGAGTGCGGGCATGCAGCGCATTCGGGCACAGGTACCGCAAGTGGAGATGCTTCGCTACGCTATTGATCTTCGGTCCCTTACCCAGGGGCGTGGCGTGTTCACCTCGCGCTTCTCCCACTATGAAGAGGCGCCTGCGCACGTGGCCCAGAAGGTGATCGAGGAACATGAGAAGGGCAGGTTGCACGAATCTCAGCACGTGTGATCTCAGGACGACCTTCTGAACCCGTCCTGACGTTGCTCGGAGGCGGAGGAGCGATGGGATCCTTGTTCGCAGAGCTCCTCCTGCCTGCGGTACGGGCTTGCATCATCATCGATCGTTTTCCCGATGTGGAAGCACTGGAGGATGGTCGACGCCTTACGATCCAGCAGACCCTGCAGCGACTGACTGGCCTTGTTCAACGCCGGCGCTGGCAGCCACAGCTGTTCACCGTGAAAGCAATGGGGGAGAGCCTCCAAATCCACTCAATCATCGAACCACAGGGTGGACCAGTGGTAGCAGTCTTCACCTCCGAGCACGGGAGTATGTCGAGCCAAGAGGCACGACCGACACTTGAAGCGTTGGTGCGAGACTTGCGCGTCCATCCTGGCGTCGAGGCGGTCTTGCTGTTTCTGCCTACAGCCCTCGGTCCGGCGGTGTGCCCGTGGACAGACGTGTTCCTATGTGCGACACCGTACACGTCGGCGCAGGAGTTCCTCGAACTCCTGCGCCCTTACAGTCAGGGTCTTCCTCCAGGGTCCTTGTACGGCGATGTGCTCTCGATCAAAGCGGCTCCGATGCGCATTGCTTGCCGACTACTGCCGCCTCACGTCGGAGTGATTGGCCTCCATCCTCTTTTTGGTCGGGCTGCTGGTGATCCCACCGGACTAGTGGTCGCTGTGGCTCCCGCGAGCGATGGACGTCCCACCGTGCCGTGGCAAGACTGGCTCGTGGAGCAGCTCGCGGGCGCGGGTCTTCTCCTGACACCTACTTCGGCCGAGGAGCACGACGCCGCGATGAGCTTCGTGCAGTCACTGACCCACTTCGTATTGTTGAGCTATGCCTTCACGTTTGTGCGAGCGAACCAGGATCCGACACAGCTGCTGCCTTTTCGCACCCCGGTCTTTGAGCCTCTCTTGTACCTGGCTGCGCGAGTCGCTGCGCTCGCTCAGCGCACTCCTGACGTCTATCGGGCGATTCAGCAAGAGACCCAGCGCCCTGAGCTCCGCCGGCTCTTTGTTGATACGGTCCGTGATCTGCTCGAAGCTATTGAACGTGACGTCGACGCTCACGAGGCTGAGTCCCAGCAGCCGGGACTTGGCGACCAGGAAGTACACCACAGCAGTGATTGGAATGATGGGCATCCCCGACCGTCATTCGCAGAGCTACTGGGAGAGCTCGGTGCACCGTGGACACCCGAGTACCACCAGTATGCCGAGCCATTTGAGCACCTCGTTGTCATGAGCAATACGCTCACCGACCGGATCAACGCCTTACGCTACCAGCTTCTCCGGTCGAACAGCTTGGTCAAGGGGATACGGAATCTTCGCACTGGCACGGTGACTGTGGGAGCCATTTATGTTGATCCGCGCCATCACGATAGAGTGGACCTTGCTTCCCGAGTACGGTTTCGGAGATTCAATCTCACGTCGGGTGCAATCGATGAGGAGCGCGAAGGGCCGCCATCCCATCTCGGCTCCCTACCAATCGCACAAGCTGAGCTTGTCGACGATGAGGAACTCTTACAGTGGCTTATTGTACACACTGGTCCACGTTCGGGCAAGGATGATGGTCGTGGCGCGCCGGCTTGGGATGAGTCTGCTCACCGCCTGCGATACATTGGCCGGGGCCACTTCGATCTCTCACTGGCGGTGCCCCCTTGGTTTGATGAGGATATCGTAGGGCGGCTACTGCCCCGGCGTTGGGGGGGAGAGATGCATCTCGCGTGGGCGGCGTTGCGCCATCAGGATGTCCCTTCGCCGGCTGTCGGCGAAGGGACCTGTCCCGTCATCATCCCTATCGTGTTGATTGTCCCTCCGCAGCGTGTGCTCGATGCGAGACGCGAGGCGCAACAGCAAGCACGCGCCACTCAGTCTGATCCGGTTCGCCGTCGCCAGCGAGAGGATCAGCTCCTGGGTGAGGCGATTACACGGATGCTGTCCGGTACTCGCGACGAGGTGTACGAGTGGCTCTTACAGCACGGTGCGGTTGCTCTTCACTACCGGTGAGTTGCCTCTGCCGGCTGGGATGCTGCCGGAATCAGTGCGAGGCGGGATTCCCTGTTCGAATGAGTTCGAAGATCTCTAGGTGTTCTTAGAGCAGCGTGAGAATACGGTGACCGTCTTCCGTGACCACCACTGTATGCTCGAATTGCGCCGAGAGGCTGCCATCGGCGGTGATTACCGTCCAGCCGTCCTCCAGCATGCGCGTCTCATGTTGCCCAGCATTGATCATTGGCTCAATCGTGAAGACCATTCCCTTGCGGAGAAGCGGTCCGCGACCAGGGACACCATAGTGAAAGATCTGAGGATCTTCGTGGAGAGCACGGCCGATGCCGTGTCCGCAGTACTGACGGACGACCGAAAAGCCTGCCCTTTCAACGACTGGCTGAATGGCGGCGCCGATATCGGAGAGATGTGCTCCGGGACGGACCTGGGCAACGCCGACATCAAGGGCCTGGGCGCAGACTTCGAGGAGGCGACTCGCTGTTGATTTGACAGACCCGACGGCAAACGACGTTGCTGCATCACCATGAAGGCCGCGGTAGAAGGCGCCGACATCGACGGTGACGATGTCACCCTCATTGAGCACGCGGGATCCCGGGATCCCGTGCACCACCTGATCGTTGACAGCAGCGCAAATGCTTGCAGGAAAGCCACGGTAGCCCTTGAAGGAGGGCTTTGCATCCTTTTTGCGGATGAACTGCTCAGCCAGGGCATCGAGCTCTCCAGTTGTAACACCAGGGCGGACGTGCTCGGCGAGCATATCGAGAGTCTCTGCAACAATCCGACCTGCCTGCCGCATGATCGCCAGCTCGGCTGGCGTTTTCAGGATGATTGCCACGATTCACTTCCCATCAAGACCTACAGCGAGCAGCACGCCGCAACCAGCGAGCGCGAGACAAAGGGCCACGTAGCTGAATCCAGTCGAGCGCCCGCTCAGGCCGAACTGGAGGATACCGGCGAGCGCGAACAAGATAACCGCCAGAGCTCTGATCTCCGTTGTATGAAGCGCAGCTGGCTGACCCGTGTGCGTGGGATGTTCAAGTGATTCGTCTGCCGGGCGCTCTACATCCTCTCTCTCTTGCCATTCCATTGATCAAGCTCCCTGAGCCGTCTCTGAGTGCACGCCACGTACCCCCAGTCCAGCACCCCGCGGCAGGATGAGTTTTCCCTGCTCGACGCCGACACCCAGGAAGGGGTCGTCGCGAATCAGAAGATGACCATCTAAGTCAGCATACTCGACGAGAGGACTGATGTGAGCAGCGGCCGTAATACCGAGAGACGTCTCAATCATGCATCCCAGCATGACTTCCTTGCCGAAGAGGTGAGCGGCATTGATTTGATCCAGTGCACCAGGTATTCCACCGCATTTGGCAAGTTTCACGACGATGCCATCCACGGCTGGCGCGATGCGGGGCACATCAAAGGCGGTGACACAGCTCTCGTCGGCGAAAATTGGGAGCGACGAATGCTGACGTACCCATGCCAGGCCATCGACATCATGGGCAGCCACCGGTTGCTCGACAAACTGAAGATCAAACTGGGACAGCTGCTCGATGTTGCGAATCGCTTCGCGCGGGTTCCAGGCGGCGTTGGCGTCGACGCGAATAATGGCATCCGGGCGGACCTCGCGGATCGCTTTGAGACGGCGGGCATCGTCGTCGGTGCCAACCTTCACCTTGAGGATAGGGTAGCTGGCTGCCGCCTGGGCCTTGCGGGCCATCTCGTCAGGCTCGGCGATGCCGATGGTAAATGACGTGTGCGGAGTGCGCTCTGGATTGAGGCCCACGAGACGGTAGACCGGAACGCCGAGAGCTTTGCCGGCAAGGTCGTACGCGGCACAGAGCACGGCACTCCGTGCTGCTGGGTTCAGCCGGATGCTCCGCTCGATGGTCTCCTGCAGCGTCTGGATATCACCGATGTCACACTCGATGGACGGTCCGAGATGATGGAGCGCTGCTAGCACGCTCTCTGTGGTCTCGCCATAAAACGAGGATGGATCTGCCTCGCCATAGCCCGCGAGACCGTCTACTCGCAGCTCAACAATGACAGGCCGGGCAACGGTTTGCGTGCCCCTACTGATTCGAAATGGCTCGCGAAGGTGAACTTCGTGAACGATAGCGGTGGGACGTAAGCTCGGCATACAGATCCTCTCACGATGGCCCAAGTCGGGGAAACTCGAGGTGTTATTGAAGGCTGGCGGCTACAGCATCGATGATGAGCTCCGCACCCCAGCGAACCGGGTCTGTGACCGGTAAGCCCAAGAGATCGCTGGTCTGAGCGACTGCCCGTTGCGCCGCTTCTTTGGTCACGCCGAACGTGTTGAGCGCGACCGCGCACACGCGGCTGGGCTTGACCCAAGATGCGGCCGACTCATAGATGCGAATCAGCTCGGGTAGGGATGGTAGTGGAACGTCATAGCCACGGACGGTGGTCCGGTCGAGTTTGTGTACAAGCACCATTGTGTCTGCTCGGGCACCGTGGACCAGGGCGAGAGTGACGGGAGAGTAGGCGGGGTGCACTAGCGACCCCTGCCCTTCCACCCAAACCCAGTCGTGTTCTCGTGTCGCCTCCACGACGGCGCGCTCGACGCTTCCAGGCATAAAGTCGCCAATGATCCGATCAAGCGGAATGCCATCGCCCGCGATGATGATGCCGGTTTGCCCCGTTGCCACAAACTTTGAGCGCCAACCGCGGCGTATTGCCGCGCTGTGACACTCTAGCGCTGCCGTCATCTTGCCAATACTGCAGTCACTGCCGACGAACAGGATTGTATGGCTTCCCGGCCGGTGGGGGCAGCCCTGAGCCACCGTCGTTTCACCAACCGGCTCGCGCACGTCCCATAGCTCGACCTCGTGCTCACGAGCGAGTACTGCGAGGCTCTCATCTTCTCTTAGGAAGACGTGGAGACCATTGATGATATGGACTCCGTTCTCGATGGCAACACGCAGCTGCCACAACCATGTCTCTGGCAGTGCACCTCCTCGCGGTGAGATTCCGATGAGAAGTGCATCAGGCTGATACCGAAGTGCTTCACCGATGTCGCAGACGATGGGGATGCCGTGACCGACGCCGATAACCGCCCCAACGTCTTGGCCGGCGTGCTGACTGTCAATGACAGCAACAATCTTCCGTTCGCCGTACCGGATCACTCCTGTCCCCGTCTTGGCCGACTCGGCGTCGAAGGCACCTTCGGCGAGAATGCAGAGGGTCTGGGCGTCGCGGGCACTTCCCATGTGTTCTCCTCCTAGTTGCGGATCAACGCTAGGAGATCATCATGCCTGCGTTGCATCTCCTCGCAACTATCGGCCTCGACGTTGAGGCGGAGGAGGGGCTCTGTGTTGGATGGACGGACGTTAAACCACCAGGAGTCATATTGGACGGTAACGCCATCCAATTCGTCGATGCGCCCATCCTTGTACTTCTCCTTAAGCTCCCGGAGCTTTGCGGCTGCATCGGCAACTTTGGAATTCTGTTCTCCACTGCGGCACCGCTTGTCGAGGGCGTGGACAATCTCGGAAACTGGCTTCCCCTGTCGGCAGATAATCTCTAGGCATACGAGGAGGCTAATCATGCCTGAGTCAGCGAACCAGAAGTCCCGATAGTAGAAGTGACCAGAGTGCTCGCCGCCAAAGATCGCGTTTTCTTCACGCATCTTTGCCTTGATGAACGAATGGCCTACGCGGGTGCGAACTGCGCGACCTCCCTCTCGCTCGACGAGCTCAGGCACACTGCGGGAGCAGATCAGGTTGTAGAGGATAGTGGCTCCGGGGTTCTTCTGCAGGAGACTGTGGGCGACGAGGAGCACGACCATACTGCCGTCGAGTATCTTTCCGCGCTCATCGACCAGGAACATCCGATCAGCATCTCCATCAAAGAAGGCGCCGAGATCGGCACCGTGCCCACGAACCGCTTCTTGCAGATCATGGAGATTTTCAGACTCCAGTGGGCTGGCCAGATGGTGAGGGAATCGCCCATCGAGCTCGAAGTACAAGGGGATGATCTTGAATGGTAGATCGCGGAAGACTTCAGGAACGGTCATCCCCGCCATGCCATTGCTCGCGTCGACGACGATCTTCAACGGCGTGAGCGCTGACCGGTGAACGAATGTGTGCATTTTCCGGGCATAGTCGGTCAGTGCCTGCACGTGACGGACAGAGCCTTTCGTGGATGACAGAGGGATGCGATCCTCCAGCACCATGTCTCGAACGTCGCTGAGGCCCGTCTGAAGGCTCACAGGCACAGCGTTGGCGAGGCAGAACTTCATCCCGTTGTAATCACCGGGATTGTGTGATGCTGTAATCATGACGCCGGACTGGAAGCTATAGCCGGCAACAGCGAAGTAGAGCTCGTCCGTGCTGACGAGGTCGAGATTGACCGCTTCCGCGCCTTGATCTGTGACACCTCGGATGACCGCCTCTGCGAGAGCGGGAGAGGACACGCGCATGTCGTGCCCTACTGCAACCTGAGTGACCTGCATGTGTACAACGAAGGCACGCGCGATCTTGTATGCTGCGTCTTCAGTGATCTGGTCGGGGTAGATGCCGCGAACATCGTAGTCTTTGAAGATGCTCTGGGAGATGGCCATGTTGCTGCTCCTCACACGCCTCTCGCGCTGTTCCGATGTTCGCATTCTAGCAGCACTGCTCATCGTGCCAGTCTGATTGGTCACGAACCCTCGGGTCTGCTGTCAATGGTGAAGGAAGGCAAAGCATGACGATACGGCTGGGGCTATTTGGCGCTGGAGCAATATGCTCGGGGAATGTATCTTCCTAGCGCACAAGACTTAGGGGAAGAACGAGTTCAAGTGACTGCCGTCGCCGACCCACTGCTCGACCGTGCCGAGGCGCTGTCTGCACGTGTGAACGCACGGGCGATAGCTCGCCACAGCAGTTACTCGACAGCGGCACTGTTGATGCAGTCGTGGTGGCTACGACCATCGCAACGCACGCCGAGCTCGCTCGCCTCGCGCTGGAGTTTGGCAAGCACGTGCTGCTCCAGAAACCGATGGCGACGACCCTCCCTGATGCCGAAGCCGTGCTCGCTGCTGCTGACTGTGCCGGCGTCATATTGCAGTGCGAACCACCACACGTGCTGCACCCGTATGCGGTTCAAGCACGAGCTGATGTCGAATCTGGCCTTATCGGGCGCTCGCAACGATCCTTACCAACTACTGCACACCAGCGACGCAACTCCCGGCGGTTGAGCTGATGGGGGATGATGGGGTGATCGTGATAGACGGGAGTATGGGTGGTTATGCGCGCTTTCGCCGCTTCAGCATTGGAGATGCGCGGCGCATCAGCGAGCCTAATGCTGTGTGGAACATCCCAGCAATCACACGAGGGCACATTGGGCGTGAGCTGCCTCCACGGGATCAGGCAACCGCAAACCTCGCAATCTCTTCGAGCCTAGCGTACTTCGTCGGTGCAATCGAGCGGCGAGAGCGCCCTGTTCCCGACGGCCAGCTAGCGCGCCACAGCTTGGAGATCATGCTCGCTGCGCGCCGAGCAGCGGAAACCGGGCAGCGCCAGCAACTTGAGACGACCTTCGACTTCAGCCGTCTCCCGGACGCACTCTAGGATCCTTCGTCCGACTCTCTCGCGGCTGGCACTTCTGCACGTTCTTCGAGCGACGAGAGCTCGGCCCGGAGTGCTAAACCACGCTTGACCAGCTCCTGGCACAGAGGAATGGAGCTGGGTTGGCGAGACGGATCATGAAGCGCCTTCGCAGTGGCC
This sequence comes from Chloroflexota bacterium, assembly GCA_023381895.1. The sequence continues at coordinate 3,591 of JAMCTA010000070.1, read as the reverse complement.
AGGGCCGAGAGCGCGTTTTCGGGACGTTGTGTCCTGACAAATAGCAATGCCGTTTCCTCGCAGCGCCGAGCGTAGCACTGGCGGTATTCCTCGGTGAAGAGTGCGTCTATGAGTGCTGCCGCAGGGGTGTCAAATGCGCTCTCAGCCTGGGCAGTCTGTTCGCCGTCACCTGTGAGAAGACCGCCGTCTGATTCGACATCTGGCGGTGTGATGGACCAGCCATCGAGCTCTACTGCGGCAATGAGCATCTTTCCTGATGCCGCCAGATGCTGCTCCAGCAGATCGTCACTCCACTCAGCCTCACGGTAGACATTCTCCGGCGAGACCCCTTGTGGCTCGCCCCCAGTGAACTGTATCCAGTCGTTATACTGATCGGGTATATGTCTTCCGACACTCGTAGAGCGTTGTGCTGCTTCAGCCAGGAGCCACTGGGCGTAGCTGAAGGGGATGTCTACACTGTCGTCAGAGGATGGGTCAGTGAGGATGTCTTCCCATTGCCGACCAAGCTGACGGCGCGTACCTCCAAAAGTCTGAAGGAAGGTCAGACCGTCACGTTCGTGCAGGATGGCGAAGGCCATCCCGGCACCCACGGGACGGCGGGCCTGGAATAGTGCGAGGGTGCGGGCGCCCTCAGCGTCGATGTAGTTGGCTAGGGCGCGCTCAAATTCGACACCACTGGTAGGCACCTGAAAGATTGGCTCAGCCGAGGTTGCAGGCACGTTCGGGGGGTGGATGCCAGCGCCTTCCAGGGAATGGAGGGCCGTCCGCACGTGCTTCGCGATCTTCTGGTCCAGCGGCTGTGCCGCGATGAGAGCGAGGAGAGCCGCTCCGCGCTCATCCCGTGACGCGGTCACACCTGCCACCGTATCCTCTGCCGCTTGCGTCCACTGCAGAAGTCGAGTGATTGCCTGCGCTGCCTCTTGAATGTCGATCTCCGACTGTGTGACTGCATAGGCGGTGACGCCAGCAAGACGTGATTGGCCGTGAAGGAGACTGGCGATGGCGATGGCGCTCTCCGGGAGCGGTGGCTTGCGCAGCGCTGTGAGGAGACCTGCGACCGCATCGAGCTCAGAGGTAGAGGGGGGCGCAAATCGCCCCCGCTGGGCACGTGAGGATGACATAGCTTCTCCCACTTGAAGATCAACGAAACACGATGATAACTGGTGGCACGATCGCAGCGCTTCCTGAAGCGGACTACCAGTAGTGCACTGAGGGCACGAAAAGAGGAAGTGGGCTGCTGGGTTCATCACTGGCGCCAGGCGCACGACCTCTCCGACGTCACAGAGAGGCGCGTCCAGCCGGTCTCTTCGGTGTAGCGGTCCAGCTGTGGGTGCTGTTGGTCTACTCCGACCGCAGGCTCATGTTTGTTCCAGCACCGCCCGAGGGAGCGGCGCCAGCGGTGGCAGGTCCTCCTGAATGGTGTCCCAGACGATAAGCAGGCTTACCTCGGCGTAGATATGGACGACCACGTTGCGCATCGCCTGCATCTTGCTCCAGGGGATTGCTGGGAAGCGAGCCTGCATCTCGGGCGGGACGTAGCGCGCCGCCTCGCCGATGATGCCGAGGTTGCGCAACACCGCATCCACCGTCCGCTCGTCGGCGGCGAAGGCGGGAAGTCTGTCCCCGCCGTGTAGCGCTCGATCTTCGCGCGCCTCCAGGATGTCCTCGACGCGCAGGTGCCAGTCCCTAGGCGGCACACCCTCGCCACGGCGATGCGCGGCCAGAATGTGGATCTCAAGATGGTGAGCGAGCACCTGGGCCACAGCAGCATTTGGATTACCGCGGACCTGTCCAGCATGGCGTGCTGTGCTTGGACGTGGACGTTGTGGCGAGCGTGTAGCGGGCAGTGCGGAGGAGCCGATAGGTCATTGTGGTACAAGCAAGGGGACGGCGCCGGAAAATCGGCCCGCCCCCTGCTCCTCCCAGAGGGGAATAAGGTGGAGCTGTGGGGGCTCGAACCCCAAACCTCCGCCGTGCAAAGGCGATGCTCTCCCAGTTGAGCTACAGCCCCGGGAAAAGTAAGCGTACCCCACGGCCTCGCCGAAATCAAAGTGGGCCGGATAGGATGATGCGCTACGTGCGCTGAACGGTCACCTCCCGCCCCTCGCGCGCCGACCTGTACGCAGCCTCTATGACGGCAACGGCCGAGATTCCTTCAGCGGCGGTCACTGCCGGACTCGCTCGTCCGCGGATCGCCCGGCCGAATGCCCCAATAGGTCGCGCGAATTCCCTGCCTGGTGTCCGGTCGAACACGGTTTGGTGCATCGCCTGGTCTCCATAGAGTGATGGGGAGATGACGTCCACGACGCCGCGTGCGAACGAGATCGAGCCTCCCGTGCCGTAGATGTGTATCCGATGCTCGTGGGCTCCGGCGGCTACCGCGAAGGTCGAGGCGAGCTGGCCGATCAAGTCCGACGTCGTGGTGAGGTTGAAGATCGCTGTTACCGGTGCCCTCATCTCGGCGATGCCGGAAGTGCTGGTGCTGCACGAGACCCGCTTCACAGGGTCAAGAAGCCACTCGATCATGTAGGCGAAATGAACGGTCTGGGCCATCGCGATTCCGCCCTCTGTCTCGGTGTGCAACCAGTTGTTTGCTCGTACGATGGAAGGCCCCTCGATACCGCGGCCCAGGAACAGACAAGGTGCCCCGATGTTTCCTTCACTGAGCAGCCGTCTTGCGAGCTCAGCAGCGCTCTCGAAGCGGCGATTGTGCATGACCGTAAGGATTCTTCCGGTCTCGCAGGCCGCCTCCTGCATAGCCAAGCAATCGGCTACCGATAGGGCCATGGGCTTTTCAACGAGTACGTGCTTGCCTGCACGGAGTGCGGCGATGGTCATGGGTGCGTGCTGGGTGTTCGGCACACACAGATCGACTCCCTCGATCGTGGAGTCCTCCAGAACGTCTTCCCATCGAGCATATGTGTGGAGCGGCTTGTCGACCTGGTTGGCGAGCTGGTGCGCGCGTGCCGTGTTCGGATCGCATACTGCGTGATACGAGACATCGGGTTGAGCAGCTTGAGCAGCTCTGAGGTGCACCTGTCCGATGGTGCCGCACCCAACGAGGCAAATTCGCGGGGGGTCTGACGGCGTACTAGCCACTAACCACTTTCTCCAATGCGTGTTGGAACTCCTTGAACGCTTGGTTGCCCATGAGGACAAAGGAGAAGGATGCGTGAACTGTTGCTACTGTATCCACCACTTCGCGCTTCTAGACGTGATTGACTGCGAGAAGCTCACTGCCTTGTGGAGAGAGTATGCGGCCGTACATGCGTAGGTCAAGGGGTTCACGGCGAAAGCCGTGGAGCTCGTAGAGCCGCTGCGCACGCTCGTTCATAGCTTGAGTGGAGAGGCCGATGGAACGGACGCCTCGCGCCGTCATTCGCTGAAGAGCGAAGCGCAGCAACTCTCTACCCCATCCCTGCCCCTGGAATTGCGGGTGAATTGCGAGGCGGTCGAGGTGGCCAGTGTACCTACGAAGCGTATGAGATTCGTAACCGACCAGTGTTCCGTCGGCGTAGGCGAGGAAAGTCTCAACGTCGGAGAGCATCTGGATGAGCAGCCACTCGTCAACGCCAAACCACCACAGCCACG
>JAMCTA010000134.1 GCA_023381895.1 Chloroflexota bacterium | reverse complement strand
GCTGGCGCGTCCGTCGCAAGCTGTCGGCTTGAGCTTTGCCACGTGCTTCGGCCACGGCCTCGGCAAAGTTTGCGAAGAGCACGGTGAACCAGAGCCAGAGCGTGATCTGGCCAGTAAAGAGCAGATGGCTGAGTGCCTTGCTGAGAAACTCACGCACAAACTGGATGGTGGTGATGGTGCTGCCCACCTCCACCACGAACATCACCGGGTTATGCACCATCTGCTGTGGATTGAGTTTGTGAAAGGCGTCACCGACCGCCTGGCGCAGTAGTACACGATCGAACGTCGCCCCACGCCGCCTTGCGCCCACCGCCCGCTTCATCTCGCTGGAGATGGCTGCCTGCTCCGGTGTTTTTTCGGGGGGCGGCGACGGCTCATCCATCCGCCGCATCAGTTTGGGATCGCGCATCACCATTATCCTTCGTTCCCTAAAATGCTTTCCCGGCAACCATTTGGAACTGCTCGACGATGGGTCCGAGCGATAGTGCCGGGAAGAAAGTCAGCGCGCCGACGATCAGGATCACGCCGACCAGTAGCCCGGTCCAGAGCGGGCCGGTGGTGGGGAACGTCCCGAGGCTGGGCGGAAGCTTCTTCTTGGCTGCGAGCGACCCTGCCATAGCCAGCAGTGGGATCTGCATGAGGAAGCGCCCGATCAGCATAGCGAAGCCGCCCGTAACATTGTAAAACGGCGTATTGGCAGCGATGCCGGCGAATGCGGACCCGTTGTTGCCCGTCGAGGAGGTGAAGAGGTAGAGAATCTCCGAAAAGCCGTGAGCGCCGGGATTACCGAGCGGACTCGTCCCTGCCGGAATAGCACTGGCGACCGCCGTGAAGACCAGGATGTCTGCCGCCAGCACCAATGCCGCGAGCATGGCCATCTTGACCTCGAAGCGCTCAATCTTCTTGCCGAGGTACTCAGGCGTGCGACCGACCATCAGTCCGGCAATGAAGACGGCCAGGATGGCGAACATGAGCAGGCCGTAGAGCCCAGCGCCGACACCGCCGAAAATTACCTCGCCAAGCTGGATGTTGATCATAGGGATCATGCCGGCGATTGGCGTGAAGCTGTCCAGCATGGCGTTCACAGCGCCGCACGAGGTTGCCGTCGTCGTCACCGCCCACAAGATGGACAGTGGCACGCCAAAGCGCACTTCCTTGCCCTCCATGTTGCCGCCGGACTGCAACGCCGAAGCCACCTGATTGACCCCTAAATGACTCAGCAACGGGTTGCCGCCCTGTTCGGCCACATACGTAATGGTGATGCCGATGCCGAGCACGATGGCCGAAGCGGCCCAGAGCGTCCAGCCCTGGCGGGTGTCACCGACCATCACTCCGAAGGTGTAGAGCAATCCGGCGGGGATCGCAATCAAGGCAAGATTTTCCAGGAAGTCACTGAGCGGCGTCGGGTTCTCGTAGGGATGCGCGGAGTTGGCGTTGAAGAAGCCACCGCCGTTGGTGCCCAACTCCTTGATTGCCTCCTGGCTGGCTACTGGTCCCTGGGCGATGACTTGATGGCCACCTTGTAGTGTCGTAACGTGCGTGTAGGCGTTGAGGTTTTGCGGAACGCCTTGCCAGATGAGCACCAGCGCCAGCACAAAGGAGATGGGGAGCAGGATGTAGAGGATGCCACGTGTCATATCTACCCAGAAGTTCCCCAGTGTACGGGCGCTGTGACGGGCTAAGGCGCGGATGAGCGCGATAGCGAGGGCCATGCCGGTGGCAGCAGAGGTGAAATTGTGTACGGCCAGCCCAACCATCTGGCTGAAATAGGACATGGTCGTTTCACCTGCGTAGTTCTGCCAGTTGGTGTTGGTGGCGAAGCTCACGGCTGTGTTCCAGGCGAGAGTGGGATCAACTCCGCCCTGTCCGGCTGGATTGAAGGGCAGGATGCCCTGTAGACGCAGGATGGCATAGAGCAACAGCAGACCCGCGGCGTTGAACACCAGCATGGCGATGCCATAGCCGAGCCAGGTCTGCTCTTGCGCGGCATCGATGCCGCAGAGGCGATAGATGAGACTCTCAACTGGACGTAGCACCGGGTCGAGCCAGGTGTGCCGGCCCGCGTAGACCGCCGCCATGTAGGTACCTAAGGGCTTAGTCAGGAGCAGCAGCAGGACCAAGAAGAGGACGATTTCGGCGATGCCGGGTGCAGTAGTATTCACCCTAGTACCCTCTGTAAGCGACCCTCTGTCTGTCGGAGAATCAGCCCGAGTCCAAAACGACGCCGCCAGACAGACCGCCGCTGCTCTTGTCGCTCCAAGACCAGGGTGTCTCCCCGAGCGGGAGCGCCCTGGACTTCGACATCGACCCCTTTCGTGTAGGGCGATAGCAGCGTGCGGATCTGCACGCCCCACGTCCGCTTGGTGAGGTGGATTGCCGCCTGGGTTTTGCCGCAGCGTGGCAGGGCGCATACCCAAACCGCCGCGACGAGCTCAGGATGCTGTATGACCAGTGCACGGGCCCGGTCGGGGCGGCTGGCGGAACAGGCGGGGTCGTACGCAGTGTCAGGCACGGTTAGGAGTGCTCCCTTCAGAACTGTTCTGGTCGCAGCAAGGCCACCACGAGGTAGCCGAGCAGCAGCACTGCCACCAGGCCATACACGATGTCGGCAATAGACATAGGTCACTCCTTTGCCACTTTCGTGTCGTGTCAAAGCCGGCCGCACCCGGCTAGGTAGGCGAGGCACATGATGAAGAAGGCGCAGGTGAGCGTCACAAACACCAGATCCGGCACTGCAATCCTCCCTGACTAGCCCAGTTGCTACGGCCTCTTCGCGGACACTGCTGGCCGTATACGTGATGAGGATACCGGTCTCCCCCAGATGCCAATGCCGGCTAACCCCACGGTGAGGGCGTCGAAGGTACAGCAAACGTCGCGATAAGTCACTCGTACGGCGAATCGGGCGTCATTTCTGGCGTCTTCGCGGTGCGGCCGTATCGTCAGGTCGTGTGTCAGAGGCTCTGCTTCGGAGCTGTCGCCCTCCACAGCGGTCGCGCCGGTGCGGACGAGACGCAACAATACTTCGATCGGGAACGGCTTGGGGAGATACGCCAAGGGATGGAACTCCGCCAGCCGGCTGGGAACGGCTCGGACTGCCGAGACGATCACCGTTGGCACTGCAACGTTCCGCGCGCGCAGCTCTCGCAAGACGTCCCACCCGCTGCGGTCCGGCAGATTGAGGTCGAGCAGCAGTAGGTCGGGTAGGTCCTCCAGGATAGTGGCTATGGCATCGTCTGCTGTCGCTGCTTCTCGCACCAAGTGCCCACGTGCCGAGAGGTTACGCACGATGACCTGACGGAGCCGTACGTCATCTTCGACTACCAGAATGCGCTGATACACTGCTATTCTCCCTGCGCAGATGCCCAATGATGTTAGCAAGGCCTCTGCGTTATTGCTTTGGCGCCTCTTTGCGCTCGTCATGGTTATTGTCTGGGCAGGTCGCTCAACAGCACGTCAACATTCTCGGGGGATGGTTTCAACGTTTGCTCAACGATTCAGATATGGCACTGTGTGATGTCGGAGAAGTACTGTTCTTTTGATTGGTGGAGAGGGGCGTGGGCTAGCGCTCATCCGACAGCAGCCGGTAGCCGACCCCCCGCTCTGTCATGAGGTAGCGCGGCTGCTGCGGGTCGGCTTCGAGCTTTTTGCGAAGGCGCGCGACGTAGACGTGCAGATAGTGAGCTTCCGAGCCGTACTCCGGTCCCCACGCTTGCTGCAGTAGCATGCGGTCGGTCAGTACCTTGTCGGGATGGCTGATGAAGACCTTCAGCAATTGATATTCGGTTGGGGTGAGGTGGATCTCTTCGCTAGCGACTGTGACCTTACGCCGTTCGAGATCTACTTCCAGATCACCGCTGCGGAAGACGGCCGCACTTCCGGCCGCCGGTCGGGCCGCGTGGCGTAGGGCTACGCGAATGCGCGCGAGCAGTTCACCGATACCGAACGGTTTGGTGAGATAATCGTCAGCACCCATATCAAGTGCCGCAACCTTGTCGTGCTCCTCGCTTCGCACGGATAGGATGATGATGGGCACATTATCACGCGACCGTATGTGGCGGATGACGATCAATCCACTCGTGTCCGGTAATCCCAGGTCTAACAGGATGAGATCCGGGTGATGCGTGTCAAAGGCAGTGAGGGCTTCTGCCCCGCTTGCTGCCGTCCCGACCTGGAAACCGTGCCGTGTCAGATTAGTGCGCACAGCCCGGACGATCGCTGGCTCGTCATCGACCACCAGAATGTGTGCTCCTACTAGGCGATTCACGGACGGCGTTCCTGCCCGTCCGTACGCTCGTTGGCTTCCGGCAAAGGTAAGGTGAAAGCGAAGCACGCGCCGCCATCTGGGCGGTTCTCCGCCCAGATGCGACCGCCGTGAGCTTCGACGAGGCCCTTCGCTACGGATAAGCCAACGCCTGTTCCTTGCGGTCGCGGCCCCAGCCCGTCAACTCGGTAAAACGGCTCAAACAACCTAGGCAGCGCATCCAGCGGAATGCCTGGTCCCCGGTCTGCGACTTCTAACTCCACCTCATCACCATTCCGCTTGGCACAGACTTCAATCTCCGTACCAGCCGGCGTGTACTTCGCTGCGTTCTCGATGAGGTTGGAGAGGACTTGATCGATCTCTACATAATCGAGGGGCACTGGTGGCAAATCGACCGGTACCGCAACGTGAACGAGATGGTGCGCCGTTCGTGGTCGCAATCGACCAAGGACGTCATCAACCAGAGCGCCGAGATCATACCAGCCCTTTTCCGGATGGAGGCTTCCCCCTTCAATACGTGACAGATCGAGGAGGTTGCCGACGATGTCGTTCAAGCGCTGGGCCTCCTCTTCGATAGCCTGAGCAAACTCCTGGCGCTCGGCCTCCGTCCACAGTACGTCCTGCTGGCGGAGGCTGCCCGCTGAGGCGATGATAGAGGCCAGGGGCGTGCGTAGGTCGTGAGAGACGGCGTTGAGCAGCGCCGTCTTCAGCTCGTCCGTCCGGCGCAGCACCTCGGCTTCCAGGACTTCACGCTGTAGGCGCAGACGCTCCACGGTCAGGCCGAGCTGCACACTAAGGGCGGAGAGCAGGCGGTCCTCTACTGTGTTGAATACTCCTACCGTTGAAGGGCGTACCAAGGTCAGGACGCCGATGCGGCGATCGTGGACTGTGACGGGAACTATCCACAGTAGGTGATCAGTTGATGGCGGATCACGGCGGTTCAGCCGGGACGGTAAGATACGTACCCAATCCCCGGCTGCCGCACGCAGGTCCCCTCTGGGTGGATGGCCGAGGTGCAACACCTGTCTAGGAAGCGTTGCGGCCACTTCGGCCAGCTGGAGAGCCTCTTCCTCGCCTGCTGTCGCCCGGATGACCGATCCAGCACGGTCGGTCAGGGCGATGATGACGCCCGCGAGTTCCAACTCGCCACGCAAACGTTCGGCCACTGCTTGGAGCGACTGGTTGAGGTCGCCGTCGCTCATCAGTCGCACCACGTCGTACAGCACCGTCGCTTCCCGCTCGCGCTGCTGCGCCTGCACGGCCCGGTGCCGGACGGCGGACATGAGTTGTCCAGTAACCATCGCCGTCAATAGAAGCAGTAGCAGCGCCAGCCACTCGGCGGGATCACTGACGGTGATGCTGTTGAACGGTTGTACGAAGAACCAGTCGAAGATCAGGAATGCCGCCACGGATGCCGCAATTGCTGGGCCACGACCAAAGGCGATGGCTGCTGCCATGACTACGATCAGGTAGAGCATTGAGATATTCTCGATGTGGACATAAGACCGCACCAGGCCAATGAGTGTGCTCATCAGCGCCACCCCGGTGAGTGCCACGCTATAACCGTGCCAGTACAATCCAAGCCTTGAATGGCTACAACGGACAAGCTTCCTGCGAAACCAAGACCAAGATGGAATCTCCATGGTCAGCTCCCGGCGATTATGCAGAGGTGAGCGCGTTGGCGCTGACCTGCAGGAGGGAGCGGCGGCACTCGGCCTCGAGTGAGCGCTTCCCAGCGCCTTTGAGTACGAGGCTCAGCCGACGCGCGTCGTTAAGGCAACTGCTGCGGCTAGACCAGAGTCCAAGGTGCTGCTGCATAAACTTGCACGCCATCTTGCCTTTTCCAATCCACAGCGCCTCGATCCCTCGACCAATCTGTTCCTCCCAGGCTCTCTGCACCGACGCCCCTCTTTTGTAGAGCCTACCGTGTTGGCTATGCAGATTTCACCCTGAACTTGCTTCGTGGTGCATAGGGCCGTGGGAGGAGTACTACTGGCTCTGGGATCCATCGAACTCCTGAGGCATGCTGCTGACGTGTCTCCCCGGTTGTTCCTGGAGGATAGCAGGTCGGTCGCACGGCCCGTGCTGCGAGCCGTCTACTGCGGCGTGTGAGGGCTGGCAGATTACGATAGCCCGGCGTTACCTGTCTGGGTAGCCTCTCTGAGCACCGCCGCAGGACTGGCTCTCCCTGAGAGCATGTCATTGAGATTATCCCGGAGCACGCGCTCCGCTGCGGCGTACTGTGGCTGTTTTGGTCCTTGGAATGGCCCGATCAGCCCTAGCCGAGCGAGGGAGAGAGAGGGATCGACAGCGATCATATGCTGCATGCCGATGGTATTGAAGAGGCGAATGCCTGAAGGACTCCCGGCCTGTAGATAAGCAGGGCTCTCCGCAATGGCCTTGGCAGCTGGATGTACGTCACCTACTGCAGCTCGGGTCTTCATCCCGTTGCCCGCGCAGAGATCCTTCGCTACAGCCCAGGCTTCATCGAGATGGCTGGAAATGCGTGCGAGATAGATGTTGGCGCCAACTCCATCCCAGGATTGCGCAACGCTGGCAGTAGTCGGGAGGAGTGCAAGATTCCAGTTCAGCTTGCGCTTCATGGAGTGGAGAGTGGCGATTACTTGGGTGGGGGCGACAAGGAGGGAGATATGGCCGAGCATGAAGTCAATGAGCGGATTTGTTTCGTAGAGACCAGTGCGTGCGATCGGTAGCGGTGCAACCTGGTAGCGCGTGTGTAGATCGACATAAAACTGAGCGCCGCGAATGGCGTCAGCGGAATCAAGCGCGATGCGAGGAGCGGCAGGGGGATTGGTGACTCGACGGCCACCGAAGACGTAGATGAAATCGTAGAGGCTGTTGAGCTCATTTTCGTCGGCGTAGCCGAAGCGGATGGATAGAGGAGACTTTCCCTGGAATACACGGGTCAGTGTCTGCGTCATGCTAAGGAAGTTGTTCGTGCTCCAGTCTCCGCCAGGCGGGCGAAGGCCAGCGACGGTGAGGAGATCATCGTTGAAGAAAACGGCCTGCTCGGGCTGGATGTCACGCGGTAGACCGACAACCTTGCCATCGATCGTATTCCGAGCGATTGCGGCAGAGTAGAACGTCTTTTCCGTGACTGTGCCGTCTCTCTTAAGATAGCTGTCCACCGGAGTTATCACGTTGGTCAGAGAGATCGGGATGTCGGGTGTATCCATAGCCGGCAGCGTGGATAGGCTGAGGAAGAGATCACCGTGGTCATTGGAGAGCGGATTGAAGAGCTGGGCGAGGTTGCCGGAGCTCACATCGGAGATCGAGCGGACTGTTAGGTGGATGTTGGGATGGTGCTGCTCGTAGCTCTTGGCGATCTCGCTCATGACCGTGTCTTCTGGGGGAGTGCCGCCAGCGATGGCAGAAAACGGTCCGTAATAGAGCGTGAGAGAGACGGGTGGTGCCGTGGCTCTTGCGTGGAGAAACGGTGGGAAGGAACAGCTAGCGAGTGCGATCGCTGGCAAGGCGAGCCCCAGCCTCTGGAGGGCAGAGCGTCGCGAGCGCTGCATCACTCTTTTACTCCTACGCCGGCAACGAGTGAACGGGCTTCAGGTTGTTCGAGTCCGAGATCGTGCTCTGTCTCGGGCCGCCACTGAGGGGCGGGCACGAGTCCAGGATAGACGAGGTCGAAGCCATCGAAGAATATCTGCACTTCCGCTACTGTGCGCACGCGCAGTGCGTGATGCGCGGATGAAATGAGCTGTCGCAGCGCTTCACTCGGTGTAGCGGACTGGGAATCGCTCACCGCGTGCGAAATGGCGAGATAGCTGCCGAGTGGCAAGGCGGCTTGGAGGGCCGTGAGGAGCGCAGCGATAGTGTCATCTTCTGCGATGAAATTGAGAACTCCGAGGAGGAGCACTCCCAGCGGTTGCTGCCAGTTAAGGGAGTCACGGATGCTAGGATGCATGACGAGAGCCTGGGGGAAGCGGGCATCAGCCAGAACTGCCGTACATAGGGGATGACCTGTGAGCATCGCCGTGCCCTGGGCGATGATTGCGGGATCGCTGTCCACGTACACCACCGTCGCTTCTCGGTGGAGATGTTGAGCGACTTCGTGGGTGGCGCCTAGCGCAGGGATGCCTGCCCCAATGTCGAGGAATTGCGTGACACCGTGCTCAATCATGAAGGTCACGGCCCGCCTGAGGAAAGCGCGATTGATGTGCGCATACCGAGAGAGATCGGGAGCGACGCGGATCGCAGTTTCGGCTGCCCGACGATCAGCGGAGAAGTTGTGACTGCCGCCGAGGAGATAATCGTACACGCGTGCGAGCGTAAAGCGATCGGACGGCGCCACGAGATTGTGTGAACGTGAAGTGGCATGTAACCCGTGCACACGTATTCTCCGGCTATGCTCGCAGGTTTATTAGAGTACAGGATAACGCACGCTGCGGCGGGCGTTCCCGGCACTCCGGCACGAGGAGTGCAACTGGATTCTGGCAGACGTGCGACAGAAGGAGGTATGCAGCACTGTGGGTATTCTCGTCACCTTTCGAAGCAATGGCGGCACCGATGATGGCTATCTGGCTACTCCACCGAGTGGGCGAGGCCCAGGCCTCGTCGTCATTCAAGAGTGGTGGGGTCTGGTCGACCACATCAAGGACGTGTGCGACCGCTTTGCAGCAGAAGGCTTCGTCGCCCTTGCTCCGGATCTCTATCATGGCAAAGCCACGACTGAGCCGAACGAGGCGCAGAAGCTGATGATGAGCCTGAACATGGAACAGGCCGCGAAGGATATGAGTGGCACGGTTGACTATCTGCGAAGCATCCCTGCGGTGACGGGCTCCGACCTCGGCGTTGTGGGGTTCTGCATGGGCGGAGCGCTCACGCTGGCCCTGGCCTTGCAGCGAAGCGATGCCATCCGTGCGGCTGTCCCGTTTTATGGTCTTGTGCCGGAGCAGGCGGGCCCGCCCAAATGGGAGAGACTGACAGCGGCGGTGCTTGGACACTATGCGGAGTACGACAGCTTTGCCAGTCCCGCCAAGGTCCGTGAGATGGAGCGCCAGGTCAAGGCTCTCGGAAAACGCGTCCAGGTATACATCTATCCGGGCACGGAGCACGCCTTTTTCAACGATACACGCCCGGAGGTATACCACGCCGATGCGGCCAAGCTCGCGTGGGAGCGTACGCTGAGGTTTTTGCGCGAAGAGTTTGGCGTCAATACCCAGAGGGGCTAGTGTACTTCTTGCACGAGCAGGGAGAGAATGGCATGGTCTCGTATGTTGGGGCTGGGACGGAGGGACTGCTCCCATAGGAGTGGGCAGGAATTTGGCAAGGGAGAGTGGGCAGTCGAGAATTGCGCGTGCACGTGAGAGTCGCGATGATCGGAAGCCCTGATGCTCTCCCCAGAGGGCGTGTGGCCCCTAGTGCAAGCGTGGGTGACGGCGATGGCGACCTCCTGCGCCAGCGCCACATACCCGGCTGGGGTGGCCCAGCCAGGATGGAATGGCGGCGCTGCGGCTGCCTTGGAGCAATGGCCAGACGGAGGGACAGGTGACGAAACTCAAGTTGCTGACGCCAACGCCCAGTCGGACCGCTCGCGGTGACGCCGCCAGATACATTGCCCGGCCCACTTCGCTGAGTACCGGGCGACGCCAGGTTGACATCGGCTACGCGAGTCACTGGCGACCTGCCACGACCCACCAATGCGCTGGCGGGATTCCCCAAAGTAGTTGACTTTCATCACCGGTGGCCGGGACGCCGCACCAAGAGCCAGGAGAGGACTTACAGAGTGAATGTTTCCTGGGTCCACTGGGCAGGGTCGACATGCACGTTGTGCACGCGCAACTCCCAGTGTACGTGGGGGCCGGTGGCGAGACCCGTCGCGCCGACGTAACCAATGAGATCGCCTTTCCGGACCGATTGTCCCTCAGTGACTGCAAACCGTGACTGATGGAGATAGGCGGTGAAGACGCCCATACCGTGATTGAGAATAATCGTATTACCACGCACTTCCAGGTGGCGAGCCAGCGCGACAATGCCGTCGTTGGCGGCGTGAATTGGTGCCCCTTCCGGCACGGCGAGATCGAGTCCGCCGTGCCAGCTCATGCCACTGCGTCCAGCAAAGATTTCACGCTCGCCAAAACCAGTAGTGATGACGAAACTGCTCACCGGATAGATGAAATAGCCCTTCCAGAACTGCTGGAGCGTGAACTGCGAGAAGATAGGGGTCAGGAAGGCATCTTCAGCGCGCTCCAGAGCGCGGTTGAGCAGCGGGAGCTTACTCACTGGTAGCGAGATTGCGGCGCGCAACGTCGGAAAAACTCCCGCCAGAACCGTGACGGGCAGCGTCGCCTGCTGTATGAGCACTCCCTGACTGTTCCTCGCCTGCAAGCGCAGCTCATGCTCGCCGATTTGAGCGATCGGGTCGAAGCCAGCCACTGCCCAGTAGCCTCCTGAGGTTGGAACGAAGGGTACTGCTGTCCCATTGAGAGAGCTGGTGAGGGTCAAGTTTGGCGGCCCTGCGGCGCCGATGACGAAACTCCGACCCTGTACCACCGTTGCCGGACGAGTAGTGAGGTGCAGGCGGGGCGGGGGGGTGGTATCGGGCGGCGCCGCAGGGCCGGTGAGCGCTAGCCATTCACTATTGCTCAACGGGGTCTGCGGTTGAAAGGCCAAGAACTGCTGCCAACTTCCATTCGGATAGTGGATGTCACGCACCATGTCGCCGAGTAACGCTGGCTCGACTGGTGCTGGGCTGCCAGGGTGGAATTCCAGAACTGCCGCTTGAAAATACTGGCGGATGAAGCCGGGAGTAGCCCCTGGCAAATGGAGTTGCACTAGCGCATTTTCATCTCGGCGCGCCTCTGTCTTCGGGTAGCCGAGACTACGTACCCCACCGACGCGCTGGAAGAAGGAGTAGAAGCCGATGTAGGTGCCATCGGGGAGGTAGTTGCTCACGCTATGTCCCCACGGTCCGACAACGACGCCTAATGGGTGGACTGGTGGTGGCTCGATGCCCTGATCCTTTCCCGGACCTGCTTGGGCGCCACCGATATCATCCCAGACCAGCCGCCGCTCCAGGACGTAGGTGCCGAGATCCGGTCGATAGTGAAAGTCAACGATTCCGCGCTGGTAATATTGGCTGAGCGCCGCTGGCTGTTCCATAAGCGGTTCTGAGGTAGGGTAGCCCCAGCGAGCGATACCCCCCGTCTGCTCGAAGAAAGTCAGGAACGGTGCAGCGTAGCGATGGCTGCCGAAAGTCACCAGCACGTCGTTGATGGTGTGATGTAGGATCGGGTTATAGCGCGTATGCTGGATGGTCGCGATGACAGGATTCGCTGGTGCAGCGGCTAGTGCAGCACCCGGTAGAACTGCTAACCCGGCACTTCCCCCCAGAGCGGCGGCAAAGAGGCGGAGCGCTTGACGACGACTCCACAGTGAGTGCGGACACATCAGTTCACCTCCCTCCAAGGCTACTGGCTCGGAGTACCAGGGTCAACTCTGCTGGCTCACCAAGGCTGGCCGCCCCCAGGAGAATGGCACTCCACCGTCTAGCTCTCCCTATAACGAGCCTACGGAACGATGATCACGAGTGCACCGTTCGGAGTCCAGTTGTACAGGAAGTACATCGCCTTGTACGGCACCTGTACGCAGCCGTGGCTAGAGTGCGGCCCATTCTCCGAGCCTGGGCCGTATGCCCAGCTAGGTTCCCACGGGGCGTCGTGGATGAAGTAACCACCGGAATGGAAATGCAGCACCCAATGAACCCAGGAGCGCGGATACCAGAAAGAACTGCTTCGCGGCCAGGGAGAGATGAACAGGTAGGGGCTGGCGTGCCACGTGATTGTGTCGAGGCCGATTGGCGTCCGCAAATACGACCGTCACGACGGGACGGTCGTCGTCAGGATCGCCCGGCCGTTGTCATAAGCCGTGAGCGATTGGGCAGTGAGATGGATGACGATTGCCTTGTTTGGACCAGGGTTGGCCGCGAGCGCCTCCAGGTGATCAAGCCACGACGTCGCGCCGGAAGCGACTGGGCTATTCAGGCCACTCCAGGTGGGCCGGGCCGGCACCGCTGGCTGCGATGGGAGCACGGTAATGTCGGCGGGAATCTTACGGTCGTCAAGTTCCCAGGCGAAGCGCTGGGTGTTGAGTCGCTCCTGGAGACCGTATGGTCCCTCGACCCAGGTCAGGTATGGTAGCCGTTGGTAAATCCCGTCCAGTTGGTATCGCGTTTCCACACTAGCAACCCGTTGGTCGTGTGCTGATAGGCATTGCCGTTGGCTGTACCGTATTGATTCTGCACGCACTGGCCAACGACATTGGGGATTCTCTGGTACAAGGCTGCGAACCCCAGCACGAAGTGGCACGACGGCGCTGCTGCCGCCTGCGCGATGGCCGGAATACTCAGCAAGGCAGCCAACAGTAGGGTGATAAGGAGCTGTGTCATATTGCTGCTCTCCTTATCAACTTAGCCTCCGGCGGGGAGGAAAACGAGATAGAACCGAATCACCGTGGATAGCAATGCCAGCTCATCTCAATAGCTTCTCTGGCAGGAAGCGACATTGGATTGCTCACGTAACATTAAGATCATGGTGCAGGCAAATAGCCGCCGCCAGAGAGACATTGCCCTAAGAAATGCCTGAAACTCGGGCCGTGCGGATTGTGCTGGTCGATACGCTCAGGTTTGGAGGTGCAATAGTCAAGGGTATCTCGCGAGTAGGCAGGGCCTCGTCTATTAGGGCTGGACGGGAAAGGTTCTCCCTAGAGAGTGGCCCCCTCGTATATTGGGGGCGGACGGGAGGGGCTGGGTCCCTTTGGTCCCGTGGCTGGCAGACGACGGGCTTCGTCCCCCCTTTCGGCGGCGACCGACCAAAAAAGACGCCCGCGTCTGACTCCCGCCGGCGAACCGTCGATGGCCGGACTGCTGCGCCGCTGGTCTGCCAGCGAGCGCCCATGGACGAGGGAACGGCGCCCGGGAGGCCAGGCCGCCGCCCAGCCGCGTCGGGACACCCGCAGAGGAGGCTGGCCCCATGCTAGAGGAAGGGATCCGCTGCGTCGTCGGGATGGACGTCGCCAAGCGGTCGCACATGGTCTGCGACCTGGAGGCGCCGACGGGCAAGGTGCGCCAGGGGCCCAGGCCGATCGCGGCGACGGTCGAGGGTTACGCCGAGCTGCGCGCCTGGCTGGGGCAGTGGGGCGCGCCGGCCAGCCTGCTGATCGGCGTCGAGGCGACAGGCAGTCTCTGGGAGCCGCTGCACGACGCGCTCACGCAGGCGGGCTACCGGGTGGTCGTCCTGAACCCGCGCCAGACCGCGTCCTGGGTGACCAGCCTGGGGCTGCGCGCCAAGACCGACGGCATCGACGCCCAGATCATCGCCCGTGGGTTGCTCGCTGGCTATGGTCGAGCGAGCACACTGCCCGACGAAACAGTCCAGGCGTTGTGGGAGCTGACGCGGGCCCGGCGCGACCTGGTGCAGAGTCGGACGGCGGCGCGCCAGCGCCTCTGAGATGAGCTGGTGGTGGTCTTCCCGGAGCTGGAGGATCACCGACCGGACGGCGCCGACCTGGTCCACCCGGCCATGCTCGCGCTCCTGGGGTGCTACGGCTCGGCTCGGGAGCTGACGGCGGCTCCGTTGGCAGAACTGGCGGCGCTCCTCGGGGAGCACAGCGCGGGACGCTGGGGTGAGGCCCAAGCGAGCGAGTTGCAGGCGCTGGCGCGGCACTCCGCCGCGAGCACGCGGGCGGTCGGGTTTAATGATGATGAATAAGGAAAAAGTGGCCACTCCGCCGCGAGCACGCGGGCGGTCGCCGCCCGGTCAGTCGTGGTGCGCACCTTCGCGCGCCATTTGGCCGACTTGCAGCAGTGGACCGCCGAATTGGAACGCGCCATCGTCGAGGCGCTGCGCGAGGACGAGGATGGCCGACGGCTCCAAGACATCCCGGGCATTGGCCCGCTGCACGCCGCGACCATCCACGCCGAGCTGGGCGACATCCACCGCTTCGCCAACGTGGACGAGGTCATCGCCTACGCCGGCCTGGAACCGCGCACCCGCCAGAGCGGCGCCTTCGTCGGGCAGAAGAAGCCCTCCAAGCAAGGCCCCGGCGCGCTCCGCCACGCCTTGTATCTGGCGACCCTGGTAGCCGTGCGCTATCGCTCAGAGTGGAAGGGGCGCTATCAGCGCCTCCTTGACCGCGGCCGGGCCAAGAAAGAAGCGCTCACCATCCTCTCCCGCCGCCTCAAGGTCATCTTCCACCTGCTGCGGACCGGCGCGACCTACGATCCCACGTTCCTCAAGCCCCGCGTCGACGCGGGGCTTGACAGCCGCATATGAACTCTTTTGGAGAGCCTAACAAGGCAAGGCAGTTGATACACTGCTCCCATCTTTCCAACGTGTTGGGAGGCGCTGTGACTGCTTCGCAGATAGGCTATGGGGACGTCGCGACACGGGGCAAGTCCTACCTGAACGGAACGCAGCGAACCGTCCTGAGCACCGTTGCCTGGGTGATTCTCTGCCTGCTGGTCGCCCAACGGGTGACCCCTGCGCCCTGGCACGAGCCCTCCCGGCCGAGGTGCCGGGCCCAATGGACGGTGGCCGACTTCACGCGCACGGAAGCCGCGTAGTCAAAACGTGGCCGTTCCCCAGGGTCGGTACCTCTTCCGGCAGTGACCGACCAAGATGACGCCCGCGTCTGACTCACGCCGGTGAACCGTCGGTGGCCGGACTGCTGCGCTGCTGGCCAGCGAGCGCCCATGGAGAGGGGGATGGCGTCCGGGAGGCCGGGCCGTGCGTACGCACCGGGAGAAGGTCGAGTGTGTGTTGGAAGCAGCGATCCGGTGTGGTAATGGTAGAGATATCCTCGTAGTGGACAGACCGAATGGAGCACGGCAGTCTCTGCATGTGTTGGTCTCCCCTTCACGCGAGTATCGACATGGACCTCGCGGTGCCAACGAGTATCGCCCCAAGGCCTACCCGGCTCCCGCGTAGCAACTCACTGCAGGGACTTTCCTAGAGCCAGCAGCAACGGCACACCCCACGCCGCTCGTCTCCCCTGGTAGCTCTCTTGCCATCACCTCCTCACACTGCGTGCGAGTAAAAAAGTCCTCGATGGGTTACTGCTACGAGACGTTTCGAGAACTCTACCGTTATGAGGGGTAGTGACAAGGAGGGGTGATGGTCGGCTACGTGCGCATGGTCCTAGGGGTTCTCCTTCTGGTGAGTGTGCTGCTTGTGCCACAGGCAGCAGCCGCTGATTCGAGCTTCCCGTTTACTCCCGATGAGGTCGTCGTTTTTGACGGCCAGGGTGGAGGACACGGAGTCGGTATGAGCCAGTGGGGTGCGCGCGGCAGAGCGCTCGCCGGGGAGACAGCCGGGCACATTCTTGCCGCCTATTACTCTGGCACGATCCTGGACCGCCACGCGGGAGTTGACCAGCAACGCATCCGCGTGCTGCTCCCCACTGATCAGGTGGTCTCGCTTCCCTTGCAGCAATACCTGGCTTCCGTCGTCTCATCCGAGTTGCCAGCACACTGGCCGGCAGCAGCGGTCGAGGCGCAGACGATTGCCAGCCGCACCTACGCGATCTGGAGCTTGACGCCAGACCGTCCGTTCGACGTCACGAGCACCGTGAGCAATCAGGTCTTTGGCGCCACCGCCCGGCCGGGTGCGCTGGCCGCAGTGTCCGCGACGCGCGATCAGGTCTTGATCTACCAGGGTAAGATCATCCCTGCCTACTTTCACGCCTGCAGCCTGACCTGGACGGCCAATAATGAGGACGTTTGGCCGGGGTCGCCGCTGCCTTTCTTACGTGCCATCGACGACGTCTCGCCGAATGGGCAGCCCTACGGACAGAGCTGCCCCTACCAGCACTGGCAGGCCGGACCCTTCTCCACCGAAGAGCTGAGCCGTCTCCTCGCGGCTGATCCGCGAACGGCCGTGGGTAATCTGCAGACCCTCACGTATGGCCCACGGGATCAGGGCGGCCGTCTCGAGTGGGTCAAGCTGCAGGGAGACGCGGGAACAAAAACGGTCCCAGCCGCCATCTTTCGGATGGTCATCAATGAGGGCCAACGCTTGAGTCACACACTCCTGAGCGCCGATTTCCAGATTGTCCCCGCACCCTCTTGGATGCCCCGCCTGCAGCCGGTCCCACCATTACCACCGCCCACCACACGGTCGGTGCCAACGCCGACAAGCAGCTCGGCCACTTCGCACATCTCGCCGCGTGTTCTACCCCCGTGGGTGCTGACCACTGCACCGGCAACATCTCTGCGGACCGGGCCGTCAGCGAGCACAACGTCGATCGTCGCCTTGCCTACAGTAGCCCCCTTGCTCGTGCTCGGGCCGCCGAGCGGCTCGTGGCTCCCGGTGCATGATCCAGCGAATGGCAGAGCGGGCTACGTCGCTACTGGTGCAGTGCTGCCCTGGACCCCCAACTCCTCAGCCGGTACTGTTGCTGCCACCCCTACCAGTCCGCCACCCACTGCTCCAGCGCCAGCCAGCTTTTCCCCTTTCTGGGTAGAGAACTTCGTGCCAGCGCGCTTGTGGTCAGGGACCAACGGACAGGCGATCGTCTTCGGCAGCGCGCCGCAATGGACCGCCATGGAGGTGCTGCGACCAGCGGTCAATGGCCGCTACCTCGTGCTGGTCTGGACCACCCACAACGTCGCCTACATCAACGGACAGTCCATCGGCCCCGCGCCCGCGCTCGCCGCTCTGCTTTTGCCAAATTAGCTTCAGTCGCCGTCTGATTTCGCCCCACAATGGAGGTTTGCCAGCAGTTTCTGCCGCGCCGCGGCGCGACCATCGCGGATGGAAATGGCGAGGGTGGATGCGCTCGTCGAGCGTGTGCGGCAGCGGACCATAGTCGGCGTTTGTCTGGTGTCACGAACCCGCACAGCAGTCTGACCGGGGCATCGCGAGGCGCCATCGACTGTGGCAACCAGGGGGGGACCACGCGACCAGTAGCTGTTGAAGGCGCTGCCTGCGCTGCCGTGCCACACGGCGACACAGAAAAAGAGCAGGCAATGGAGGTCGTGCATCGGGTGTGTTGTGGGTTGGACGTGCATCGCGACACGGTGGTGGCCTGGCTGTTGCGGGCCGCCGTCACCGGTGACGGCGGCAAGGAGGTACGGACCTTTCGTACCACGACCGAAGGCTTGGCCGCACTCGGCGCGTGGCTGGTGGAGGCGACGGGCGTCTATTGGAAGCCGGAGTTCAATGTCCTGGAGAGTTGCGCGCAGGTGTTGGTTGCCAACGCCGTCCATATCAGGGGCATGCCTGGCTGGAAGACGGACGTGCAAGATGCGCAGTGGATCGCGGAGTTGTTCCAGCACGGCTTGATCCGCCCCAGCTTTATCCCAGAGCGCTTCCAGCGGGAGGTGGGGGATCGGACGCGCACCCGCACGACGCTGATCGACGAGCGCAGCGCTGTGGTCAATCGGTTGCCCGAGGTATTGGAGGACGCCAACCTCAAGCTGAGCGGTGTTGCCAGCGACATCCTGGGCGTCTCCGGTCGGGCGATGATCGAAGCCATTCTGGCGGGCACCAGTGATCCCGTCGAGCTGGCAGGTCTCGCGAAGGGGCGGCTGCGCCAGAAGCGTGAGGTTCTAGCGCGCGCCCTGACCGGGCAAGTCAACGACCACCATCGCATGCTGCTCGCACTGCACCTTGCCCACATCGACTTCCTCAACGACAGCATCACCCAGTGGAGCGCCGAGATTGCG
>JAMCTA010000138.1 GCA_023381895.1 Chloroflexota bacterium | reverse complement strand
TGCGCTCTGGATGAGCAGAACAGGCACACCGATGGAAGGGAGCACACTACTGCCATCGAACCCCTGCGTAGCCTCGACATACGCCAAGACGGTTCGTGGCGACAACTTCAGCTCCGCCTGCGTGACGAGCTCGAGCTGCCCGCGGCTCTCCGCTCCACCGAAAGAGAGGATTGACGTGACAAGATGGCCGAGACCAGAAAGGTACACGAGTCTCTCGAGCAGTGCGAACAGCCCGGCAAATCGAGCTGCCAGGCGGAGTGGTGCTGGCGCCGCAGGAAGTGGCTGGAGCGGCGCATCGATGAGCACAAGCCCAAGGATGCGTCGCTGTAGCTGATCCGGGAAGAGACGGGCGAAGTTGAGAACCACGAGTCCTCCGCTACCCATCCCCACGAGCACAACGCGACGTGCACCCTCTGACTCCACGACTTCGCGCAAGTCGCACGCAAGCGCATCTAGCGTGATAGGACCAGCGATTGCATCGGAACGCCCTGTTCCGCGCAGATCCCACGTCGAGATGCGGCCCAAACGCTCGAGACGGCGAGAGCGCTTGAGATAGAACCAGATGTCGCTGGTTACTTCCCAACCTTGACAAAGGATCAGCGAGAACTGCTCCTTCGGCCCCACAGAGTCCACAAACAGTGATACCTTCTCTCGCGTTTTCAGGGTGTGGGCACGCACACTGGCGATGGCCTTGGGCTCATCCGGAGCAGGCCGCCGGATGAGCAAAACGAGCCGGCGGCCCACCAGAAGCCACACCAGCACCACTGTCGCCACGATGAGCGCCGGCAGCGCCAGAGCGTGCCGGGCAACTTCCACGATGATGCCAACGTCAGCTACGAGAAGGACGAGGCAAATCAAGGGAAGCCAGAAGAAGAGGAGAACTAACGCCACGGTTACTCGTTTCTCCAGGTATGAGCATGCTCTTCGTGCGACACACCGGACGGTGCACCGCGGCGGCATCCAGCCGTCATCCGGTATGGTAGCGGCAGGAACTGCATTGCAGCAAAGCGGGCACGCAATGCTCAACCAGATGCCGACTTGCGCGATGAGGATGCTCGGTAGGTAGTGTCCTTGCAGAAGAGGAGATCAAACGGATGTATTGCGCTGTGATCGCTGGCGGCGGTGGAACACGATTGTGGCCTAAGTCGAGGAGGCAGCTTCCCAAGCAACTGCTCACGCTGCGGGGAGATGCCTCGCTCTTTCAGCAAGCTGCCGAACGCGTCGAGCCCCTCTGCGGAGCGCAGCGTCTGCTCGTGGTTACTTCGCAGGAGCTCGCCCCGACAATGCGCCGGCTCCTCCCACACGTCCCCAGCGATCAAGTCATTGCCGAGCCCCTGCCTCGTCAGACAGCCCTCGCCATTGGCCTGGCAGCTGTTCACGTCCATCGACAGGATCCTGGCGCCATTCTGGCCACGGTTGGGGCTGATCACCTCATCGCCAATGAGGCAGAATTGCGACGCTGTATCGAGATCGGCACGGAGGCAGCCGTAGCAGGTGATTACCTCATCACAATCGGTGTCGAGCCCACAAGTCCCCACACCGGCTATGGCTACATCAAGGTCGGTCAACCACACCTCGAGGTCCAAGGCACGCCCATCTATCGCGTCGACAGCTTCAAGGAGAAGCCAGACCGTCACACCGCGGAGCAGTATCTAGAGGCTGGAGGTTACTTCTGGAATACCAACTACTTCGTCTGGCGAGTCTCGGTGCTCCTGAATGCCTTCCAGGAGTACGCACCAAAGACGTATGACGGCCTGCGGCGAATCGAGGAGGTACTCGACACACCGCGTGAGGGAGCCGTCGCTCGCGAAGTCTTCGAGTCACTGCCAGCCGACCCCATCGACACCGCCATTCTCGAGCAGGCCAGGAATCTTCTCGTCGTTCCGGCAACTTTCGATTGGGTAGATGTGGGCAACTGGAATGACATGTACATCGTGGCTCGCGAGCACGAGCGGAACCACGTCGTTGGGGAGGGCACTGGGACGGTGCTCTTCGAGAAGAGTGAAGGCTGCCTCGTACACAAAGACAAACGCCTCGTCGCACTCGTAGGAGTGCGCGATCTGGTCGTCGTCGACACCGAGGATGCCGTCCTGGTGCTGTCTCGCCATCAAGACCAGGACGTCCGCCGCATCGTCGAGCGCCTCCACAAGATGGGTCTGGAGGAGTATCTCTAGATCCCTGCTGCTACCGTCCTCGTTCAGGCGGACACCGCTCCGCGGCTTCGCCCGCCTGGGGTATCCTGCACTGCGTACACTCCACTCACGCGCGGGTGCCGCTTAACTCGCGCCCCGTTAAGCACCGCAACCGTCGCTAAGCGCAAGACCGAAGAAAGAAGAATAATGAAGAAGGAGCTGCACGTCGTGTTCGGTGCGGGGCAAGTGGGAATGCCGCTTGCGGCGCGGCTCCTGGAGGCCGGAAAGCGCGTCCGCGTCGTTAAGCGCTCCCCAGGCGACGTGACCTCGGGGGCAGAGACCCTCCTGGGCGATGCCGCCGACCCGGCATTCTGCCACCAGGCGGCCGAGGGAGCGGCAACAGTGTACCACTGCGTGAATCCGCCATACGACATATCCACCTGGACTGCGCTTGTGCCGCGTTACATGGAGAACCTGATCGCAGCCGCGGGTAAAGTCGGCGCCCGCTTGGTGGTTTTGGATGACCTCTACATGCTCGGCCGCACCAGCGGACGCCCCATGAACGAGGACACGCCGATGAATCCGTGCAGCAGGAAAGGCGAGATTCGCGCGCGCGCCGCGGAACGCCTTTTCGATGCCCACAGGCGCGGTGAAGTGCGCGCCGTATCCGGACGAGCCTCGGACTTCTACGGGCCTCGGGGCTCTCTGACCTAACGTCGGCGACTACTTCTGGAAGTCTGCCTGCGGGGACCATGCAGGATCTAGTCAAGCGCTTTTCGCAGGTCCTCGGCCGGCCTATCCGGGTCACTCCTATTCCGCGGTTGATCGTCACGGCTATGGGCGTGGTTGTACCCTTGATGCGAGAGGTGAACGAGATGCTCTATCAATGGGATGAGCCCTTCGTTGTAGATGATCGCCACTTCAGGGAGCGATTCGGGATGCACCCGACGGACGCCGGCGAAGCCGCGCAAGCGACGGTCAACTGGGCAAAAGCGGCGTACGGTCTGCACCAAGGCTGATGCCCGTAGTGCCCGAAACGACATCGCCTAATCGGGCAAACGCGCGCGCCGGTGGGAGAGACGGCTCGAGGATTATCCCTTGCGGTGTGGGAGTTGCAGACCTCTAACAACGCCTAACCCGGCGCTTCAGTGGACGGCCAGTCGAGATCGAAGACCTGGTCCATCAACGCCCACCACCCACCAGGTCGAGCTTCAGGAGCTGGCTCTTGCATCGTCCGCATCAGGACGTCCCACTCCAGCGACTGCGGAGCTTCGTTGATCCAGTTGAAGCGCGTGGCCGGGTCGAAACCGTCATCGACCTCGATGTACATGAACAGGCGCCGGCCAATCAAGTAGATGCGCATCACGTGGATGCCTGCTTCTCGAATACGCGCCGTCACTGCGGGCCAGACCTGCTGGTGGTGCTCTCTATATTTGGCGATGAGCTCCGGATCGTCCCTAAGCTGGAGCGTAAGACCGTAGGTCTTCATACAATCCTCCTTACGACCAGCCACGACTATAGCGCAGGGGCGACGGAGCGAGCAGTGCTATACTCGGGCCT
>JAMCTA010000077.1 GCA_023381895.1 Chloroflexota bacterium | reverse complement strand
TTCCACCGAGCAATCGCACAGCTTACCGCGACGAATCACCTCGGGTTCGACGATAGTTCCCGGTGCCGACATGGTTTCGGTCGCCTTGTTCCTTGACTTCACACCCTGTGAAGCTGATATCGTAATAGCGTCTAATCCGCAGGATGTGGTGCTGTGCCCCGCCACGTTGCCCGGATGCCGAGGATGCGACAGGACACAGGGCCCCGCCCTACGCCAATGAAGCTAACGTTGCGTCTTGTGATAGTACCGCACTGGGATGAAGCTGCCAAGAGATGGATATGCAGGGCATCGCTGAAAAGGTCGTGGCCATTCAGCAGGACAGGGACAAAGGCGCTGCCCAGCTGGCCGCGGACGCTGTGCGATTGCTCGGTGGAATGGCCGTTGCCGGAGAGATTAACGACGCGCAATTCGCCGATCTGCTACCACGTACTGCCCGCGCTGTGGGGAAATCCCGCCCCAGCATGGCCCCGCTCCTCAACGGGGCAGGAGCTTTGCTGGCGGCGTGGCTGGAGGCAGGCGGGGAGTCCATGCGCGCGGAGGCGAGAAACGCGGTAGCCGAGGCAGCCCAACGGTGGATCGCGAGGCAGGAGGCGGCCGCAGCCATGATAGCGGATCACGCCGCGGAGACCATCTCCGGAACCGTCATTGCCCTCAGCTACTCGTCCACGGTGATACGGGCGCTGGCAGCGTGTTGGGACCGGAGCCTTCTGAGCGGGGTGATCGTCGGTGAGTCCCGCCCGCTCCTCGAGGGGCGGCGCACCGCAGCCGAATTGGCCTCTCGAGGTGTCCCGGTGGCGCTGATCACTGACGCGGAGATGGGCATCTTCGTCTCTTCGGCCAACTTCGCCGTCGTGGGAGCGGACACGATCATGGCGGGCGGTGCTGTAGCCAACAAGGCCGGCACGTTGCTTCTAGCCCTGGCTGCGCGCCGCTGTCACGTTCCCTTCTACACGCTGGCAGACACTCAGAAGATCGCGCCAGCCCCGGGCCACCACCGGCGTATGCCCTTCACCATTGAGGAAAAGGACATGGATGAGGTGCTCCCAGAGCGAATAGAGGGGGTGGCAGTCCGGAACGCATATTTCGACCTGACGCCAGGGCGCTACGTTACCGGCTATGTCACGGAGGAGGGTGTGCTCACCCGGCGTGAGGTTGCCGAGCGCGCCCGCCGTGCCCCGGGCGCAATCCTGCTGTCAGCCGAGAGGGGGTGACGGGGAGAACGCCAGCCGCTCCAGGGTGGTCGCGTCCGCTCCCGCGGCGATCATTTCTTCGATCGCTTTCTCGGAATCGTGGGGCTGAAGGTTCACGCCCAAGCTCGCGTCGGCCAGGAAGGTAGCTCTGAACCCATGACGTAGCGCCTCCAGGACAGTCCACTTCACGCAGTAGTCGCTCGCCAGGCCGCCCACGTAGAGATGCTGTACGCCTTTGCGCCGCAGCGACTCTGACAACGGCGTACCATCTGGATCAAGCGCATCGAATGCGGAGTAGCTATCCCTGTCCGGGTCCATCCCCTTCGAGATCACGGTCGCCTGTTCCGGAAGCATCAGGTCGGGATGGAACTCGGCACCCTTCGTCCCCTGCACGCAGTGGGGTGGCCAGATGCCCCCATACTCCTTGAAGTGGCTTGTCACAGCGGGATGCCAGTCCCGGGAAGCGTAAACCGGCAGGCCGGCAGCAGCGAACCTCTCGGCGTACTTGTTCAGCACTGGCACGACTCGGTCGCCGTCGGCCACCGCGAGGGCTCCGCCGGGTGTGAAGTCGTTCTCGACATCGACGATTACCAGCGCGCTCTTTTCTGCCATCGCAATCCCTCCTCTGAGGTTTCATGACGCACGCCCCAATTGTACAACCGCGATGGCACCTGACGCAGAAAACACCAACCGGGCTGCCGCCTCCTGACAACCCGGTTGGTGCGAAAGGGTGGAATTGCTATGGCGAAAGGTTACACGAAGATGAGAGATCGCACCTGAGGAAATGCTGATGAACAGTTTAGGGTAGACTTTGCGCTTGACTGCTCTTGCACGTTCCCCTCAGCCGGCGCGCGTCCGGTCGCCGGCTGAGGGAGGAACAACTCAAGCCCGCCTGTGTTCCGTGTTCCGCGCCACAAGAAAATGACAAAATGGCAAGGTTGTCCACGGCCTTAACAGGTTATCCACAGTATTATCCACAACTGTCGAGCATGGGAGGCGAGCGCCGCCATCGCACTCGCGATGGCCATCGCGACGCGGTCGCCTCGCCCGCTAGCTGGCGCTCACCTGATTCCGCACCCAGGCAGGCAGGTCCGCTTCCATCCAGCCGGCGAATTTACAGGCGTACCGGCAACTCGCGCACACACTCTTCATGCCCGCCACCGGTTTCTCACCCTTGATGCTCTCCACCAGCCCTATCGCCGCCTTCACGTTGGCTTCCTCACCCATCACCACGAGCACCACCGCGCCCTGGTTTCCGCCGACACCTCCGGACGCCACGAGCTTCGCATCCACACCAAAGAGTATCTTCAGGGCCTTGATTTCGGTGACCGCTATGGCGTTGACCAAACAGAACATTCCGAAGTCGGCACCCAGGCAGTAGTCGAAGGTCTTCGCTCCAGTGTAGAGCGAGGATTCCTTCACAGATGGGACGAGCTTCTCCAGCCCCACAGGCGCGATCAGCTTGAGCCCTTGAGATGTGACCGTGCCCAGGACAGCAGGCACGGTACCCCCATCGAAGCCAGCCGTGATCACCCCGACGTTCCCGTCGAGATCGATGGCGTTGCCCCCCTTGATTACCACGGTATCCCGGTGAAAGTCGTCCAGCGCCTCACGGATAGTCTTCTGTACGACCTTCCCCTTGTGGAGGATCACCGGAAATGGAATACGCTCCTGTGGATTGGTGACACAGAGCAGGCCGTTGGTACTGATGCCCGCGGTGAAGCGAGCGGGCGGGTACTCACCGCCCAGCAACTCTTCAGCCACAAAGGCGTTGCTAGTGCCTCCAGTCAGTATCACGTACGCATTCTCGAGGGCTGCCATCATCTCCGGCATGCGCACGACTGCCTTGGCGATCAATCTCTTGGATTCGGCAGGTGTCAGGGTGAATACGGCTTTCACAATGCGCTCCTCTTGAGTTACTTCTCTACCACAGCCCGCGTCTTGGCAATCTGCTGTGCATGGTCCAGGTCGTGGCGCAATTCCATCTCTATCACCTGGCGTGTGGTCATCCGGCCATACCTGGGATGACTCGCCGCCTTCTCCAGATCGGTCTCACTGAGCTCCGAGATCGCCTGGAGCATCTCCTGCCTGGCGCCGTTGAAACGCAGCAGTACCCCGGCCAGTCCGTCTTCCTCGGCTGCTTTCCTTACCCCCTCCCAATCGGCACGGTCGTAGCCTGTCATGTTTGCCTTGCCAGACTGGATGTCGCTGAAGCGCCGCAGGGCAAGTTGATCCACGTCGGCCACGTGCTGCAGTACCTCCACGGTGGACCACTCCTCAGGCTCAGGTCGAGTCCACGCAGTGTCCTCACGAAGCCCCTGGAGCTGTTGCAGAATCTGACCGCGATTCGCAAGCAAGTCGCGCAGCAGTTGCGCGTTTTCGCGTCCCATCGTTCACACCTACTCCTTCATTCATTCAGAAACAGGACTGTTTCGGCCGGCTTCAAGGGCATGCGTCCGGCTAGAGAGCCTTTTCGAAAATAGCCCTCGCGTCCTCCGCTCGGATCCGCCTGGGATTGTTTGCCAGCAGCCGTGTGACCTTCATCGCGCCTTCGACCAGCG
>JAMCTA010000093.1 GCA_023381895.1 Chloroflexota bacterium | reverse complement strand
AGTCTGCGCTGATATGCTCCAGCCAGCGGATCGTCTGTTCCGCCATGGCCCGCGCGTGAGCGTTATCTCCCGAATCGTAGGCAGGCAACCCACAGCAGTGCTGGCCCTCCGGCACGATGACGCTGGCACCACAGGCCTCGATTACTCTCACAGTAGCCTCGGCCATCTCGGAAAGGAACCTATCCGTAAGACACTGAATGAAATAGGCGACGGTGAGCCCTTTGGCCGCACTGCCGGCGATGGGGCCGACCATGGCAGGCGCTGGCTTGCGTCCAATCAATCTGTCCCTGGCGGGGATAGCGGCGAGAGCGGGCGTTGTCCGCCACGCGAGAGACTCGGGCAGCGGAAGCTTCCGGATAAAGCGTCCCTCGACCAGCGGTTTCTGAAGGACAGCGGCGGCTCTCACTGCCCCATCGAAAAGCTTCGGTCGAGACCACAGCTCGAAGGCCAGCCGCTTGTACGACGGAAGGCCCCCCCACTCCACCACCTTGCGCCTGGTATCCAATATCTGACGTGGAAGAGGGATTTCCACGGGGCAGACCGTGGCGCAGGCGTTGCATTGCACGCAGAGGCTCTGCGGGCCCGCATCATTCTCGATCCCGTGGTGGAATGGTGTCGTGACAAGCCCCACCGCGCCCGCATAGATATAGCCGAAGACGTGGCCGCTCACCACCTGATAGGGCGGGCAGACGTTTGCGCAGGCCCCGCATCGGATGCAGCGGAGCACATCCACGAAATTCGGGTCGGCCTGCATCTGCGATCGGCCGTTATCGACGAAGACGAAATGCACCTCTCGCCCGGGGCGGTCCGGCCCTGTCACGAAAGTGGTGTAGCTCGTAATCTGCTGACCGGTGCCGCTCCTCGCGAGAAGCCGCAACTCTAGCATGGCGTCCGCGAATGTAGGAAGCAGCTTCTCGTACCCAGTGATGACCACGTGGACATCCGGAAGCGAGGTGGTGAGCTCCGCGTTACCCTCGTTGGTCACAAGCATCACCGTACCGCTCTCGGCAATAAGGGCATTGGCTCCGCTGATTCCCATTTCGGCGGACAAGAACATCTCACGAAGTCGTGCCCTGGCCGCCACCGTGAGCGCATTAATATCTTCCCCAGAAAGTCTCAGACCGGTGTCCTCGCTGAGAAGCTTGCCCACCTGGTAGCGGTTCAGATGGGCGATGGGGGAGATCATATGGGACGGACGCTGCTTCGACAGGTGGACCACGTACTCGCCGAAATCGGTCTCAACCACATGAAGCCCGTTCGCCTCGAGTATGTGATTGAGATTAATCTCCTCGCTGACCATGGACTTGCTCTTGGTCACCAACTGGACGCCGTGTCGTTTCGCCAACTCAACGATATAGCGACCGGCATCCGCGGGGCCGCTCGCCTGGTACACGACCGCGCCATTGCGCTCCGCGGCTGCCTTGAACTGCTGAAAGTGGGCTGGAAGGTTCGAGATCACCCCATCCTTAACAACAGCCAGCTCGTGCCGCATCGTACCGAAGTCCCGGCCGGTCCGGCCCTCGTAGGAGTCAAACGCTCCATCGCGCTGGCGACGCCACGTGCGCTGATAGCGAAGCAAGTTGCCCCGAAGTTGCGGGTCTGCTAGTGCGGCATCATACCGCCTTTTGAAGTCACGAAGAGCGTCGATAGCCGCCGCTCCGCGGGCCCTCTTTCGGCCGAAGAACGCTCGCGCCCCGACGGCGGCGACAAGGCCTATGGTCACCAATGTCGCGCCTTGGCGCAACGTATGATGAGACATGACGCACTCCTTAGCTCAGGGCAACAAAGCTCAGGGCAGCAAAACTATGTGAAGCGCACCCGGGCCATGCACGCCGACTGTGAGCGTCTTCTCCACATCCGAGGTGCGGCTGGGACCACTGACGAAGGAGGCATAACGAATCTGCCCACTGTTCGGCTGAAGGCTGATGCGACGGAGGTATTCCCCGGCCTCGTCCAGCGAAGCGACGACGTCATCCCGATAGAGCACGGCTATGTGAACCAGTGGCAGCATCGTCGACAATCGTGGTACGAACTCGTTCCCCGCCACCACGATGGAACCGGTTTCGGTGATGCCGAGAGCTGCACGTGTCACCCCGAGATCGGCGAGCGCAAGGGCTTCGGCCGTGTCGCCATCAACAAATTCGGCGCCGGCCCGGCCCAGTGACTCCGACAACGGCCCTCGCAATTCCCCTAGATCTGGAGATACCACAACCCTGAGGGCTATAGAAGCACGGAAAATATCGACGATCTCCGCCACAGCCTCGTCGAGGCTCCCAACAACATGAACCTGCGCACCCAACTCCGATGCGCGCCCTATGAAATCCTCTTGCACTTCGCGGCGCCTCCCTGCCGTGGGAGTAACGAGCCAACGCTCAGAACCCACGCTCCGGCACGCCAGTATGGCAACGACCCGTGCAAGGGCCGTACCACAAACGCGATCCCAGCTACCTGCTCAACGCTTAATCACGGCTTCCCTGGCAAGGTTCCCAAGCAGGAAGAGCAGGTTTGCCGGACGCTCACCCAGACGCCGCATGAAATACGGGTACCACTCGACCCCATATGGAACATAGACTCGCAGCCGATACCCGCCGGCCAATAACCTCTCCTGAAGGTCTCGCCGCACTCCGTACAACATCTGGAACTCGAACTGCTGCCGATCGATCTGGCTCGCCTTGGCGTAGTCAATGACGTGGCTTATCATCCGCTCGTCGTGGGTAGCTATCGCATGGTAGTCGCGACTGGAAAGCAGGACTTCAGAGAGGCGCTGATAGTTCAGGTCCACATCCTTCTTCGAGGGATAAGCGAGAGAATGGGGCTCCAAATAGGCCCCCTTCACCAAGCGAATCGTGCCACCTGTCGAGAGAACGCGGCTCACGTCGGCTACTGTCCGGTAAAGGTATGCTTGCAGGGCTATACCAACGTTCGGATGAGCCTTCCTAACCCGCGAATAGTATTCCAGGGTCCTGTCCGTGTAGTTGGAGCCCTCCATGTCGAACCAGACAAAAATGCCGAGCGTTTCTGCGCTCGACACTATCGCCTCAACATTAGTGCGGCAAAGGTCCTCGTCCAGGTCCAACCCCATCTGGGATAGTTTGAGCGAAACGTGACCGTCTACCCCGGCCGCGGCGAGTCGATCCGTCGACCGCAGATATTCATTTCTCGACACCTCTGCCTGCTGGCGGCTAGCGACGTTTTCTCCCAAGTAGTCGAGCTCAGCGGCGGCTCCACGGCGCTTCAGCTCAAGTGCCGCCGTGAGCGCGTCTTCCAGCTTCTCTCCAGCGACAAACCGCGACGCAATCCTCCACGCGAGGCCGTTGCCGGTAGCGAGGCGCCTGGATACCCCGTTAGTGGACAGGTAGAGAAACCACGCGCGCCACATTAGCCTGTTTCCACGATTCGCCCCGAACTCCTTCGCCCTGGCGACTGGCGGGTCTGCCACGAAAGCGTCATAAGGCAACAAGGAAAAGGCAGAATCGGGGCCACGAAGG
Organism: Chloroflexota bacterium; assembly: GCA_023381895.1. Next base: position 281 of record JAMCTA010000093.1, on the reverse strand, counting down.
CAGGAGTGGAACGGCGTTCGCCTGAAAGAACAGCTAGTCGCGGGCCACCGGGATGGCATCGCTCGCGCGCAGAGTGCGCGCAACGAATGGCTTGAACCCTCTCGCCTGTACACGGCGCGCCACAGTTCTGGCGTCCGGCTCGGTCGCGAATAGTGAGAAAAGGGTTGGGCCAGATCCAGAGAGGTGAACAGCGGAAGCGCCCGCGTCAAGCATCGCTTCTTCATAAGCTAGAATGGTCGGGAAGAGCTCGATGGCCACCTGGCTGAAGACATTGCCAGCCA
>JAMCTA010000056.1:63814-65653 GCA_023381895.1 Chloroflexota bacterium | reverse complement strand
GCCGAAGGGTTGAGCCGGATACCTGGACTCGATATCGACCCGAAACAGGTCGAAACAAATATTCTGATGGTTGATCTACCGTCGGCTGCTGCCGGACAGCTCTTCCCCGTGCGCCTTCGGGAGCTCGGCGTGCTGATCCACCATCTGTCAGGCCAGCGACTGCGCCTCGTCACCCACTACGGGATCGATGCGCAAGATATCGACATGGCTATCAAGCGCTTTACCCAAGCTGCTGAGGAGATCCTGGTCGCACACGTAGCGTGACCGCAAAGCCTTGAATCCGGGGCTTTCTACGCATCTGTCACAATTTTCAACACGACTCGGGTAAGATCCTCGACGGCTGCAACCGCAATGCGCTCCTGTGCGGTGTGAATCTGCTCGTACCCGACTCCGAGAAGCACGGTCTGGATGCCTGCTGCGTTGAAGACGTTGGCATCGGCACCGCCGCCAGTCGCCTTGAGCACGGGATCTCTACCGATGGCCTGCAGCGACCGTACACACCGCTGCACGATTGCCGTGTCCGCGCTGTGACTGTAGGCTTTGTAGTTCTCCTTGACCGCGACTTCGGCATGGCAGCCTGTCGCTCGAGCTGCATCCTCCAGCGCGCGAACCATCGCGGCTGTTTGTGCCTCCAGTTTTTGGGTATTCCGGCTTCGCGCTTCCCCTGTAACTTCGCAGTGGTCGGGCACGATGTTCCGGGCAGATCCTCCCTGAATGATTCCGATATTCGCCGTGGTCTCGAGGTCGATCCGTCCGAGTGGCATAGCGGCAACTGCTCGCGCTGCTGCCACGATCGCATTGCGGCCCTTTTCTGGCTCGAGGCCAGCGTGGGCACTTTGACCGGTGAAGGTCGCTCTGACGTCGTTTTGACCTGGTGCTGCGACCACCACGTGATGGGCTGGACCATCAGAATCGAGACATAGGCCTTGTCTCGCCTGAACGCGGTTGAAGTCCACTTGCTTCGCACCGAGGAGGCCGAGCTCCTCGCCTGTGGTCACCAGTACATCAAGAGGAACGTGCTCTACACCGCTCTCCGCGAGCGTGCGCACGATTTCGAGAATTGCGGCTACTCCAGCCTTGTCGTCGGCGCCAAGGACAGACTCACCATTCGAGGAGATCACACCCCCGGCGAACTGCGGGACCATCGTCGGTGTAGGACGCACCGTGTCGACGTGGGCGTTGAGCATCAGCGCCGCTATGGAGCCGCCTTTGCCAGGAATGTGGGCGTAGATGTTGTTTGCCGCATCAACGGATGTGGGGATGTCCAGCGCGGCAAACGCTTGGCGGACGTAGTCCACCGCCGGCCCTTCGTGCTGGGATGGCGAATCGAGGCGCAGCAGGTCGAGCAGAGCAGTCAACAGACGCTGCGAATTGAACTGTGGAACCACGGGTTTTGGTCCTTCTCCAGCTACGGGGAGTACTCTCCAGCAGGCTTCCAACGGTCGCGATCGCTCGCGCTCATTACAGTAGCGTATCGAGGCGTGCTCGTAGCAGAGGACCGACCTCCGGAATCGGAACCCTCTCCTGCAGCATGGTATCGCGATCACGTATCGTCACAGCCCCATCGTCGCGGCTGTCGAAGTCGAACGTGACGCACCAGGGCGTGCCGATCTCATCCTGGCGGCGATAGCGGCGGCCGATACTCTGCGTTTCGTCGTAATCGGTAGGGAAGAGGCGGCGCAGCTCAGTGGCCAGCGCTTGGGCAGGGGCGGTGAGCTCGGCTTTTCTGGATAGGGGAAGAACAGCGGCTTTGAAGGGAGCGAGGAGCGGGTGAAAGCGCATGACTACTCTCGTTTCATCACCATCTCGCTCCTCATGATAGGCATCCAGCAAGAAGAC
>JAMCTA010000056.1:0-63804 GCA_023381895.1 Chloroflexota bacterium | reverse complement strand
TAGATCGTAGTCAGTCCGATTGTGGACGCCTTCGAACTCTTTCCAGCCAAAAGAGAATTGGTATTCGATGTCTTCCGCTGCGGCGGCGTAGTGAGCAAGCTCATGCTTGCCGTGTGCGCGGTAGCGAAGCTTGGAGTGATCTACTCCGAGCTTGATGTAGTACTGCATGCGCTCGCGTCGCCAGTACTCGAACCAACTCCCGGCTTCCGCTGGCTTGCAGAAGTATTGCTGCTCCATTTGCTCGAACTCGCGGGTGCGGAAGATGAAGTTTCCTGGAGTGATCTCATTACGGAACGCCTTGCCGATCTGCGCGATACCGAAGGGCAGTTTGCGCCGCATCGAAGAGCGAACGTTTTCAAAGTTGACGTAGATGCCCTGGCAGGTTTCCGGCCGGAGATAGACAATCGCAGCATCTTCCTCCACAGGACCCATGAACGTCTTGAACATCAGGTTGAACTGACGTGGATTGGTGAGAGCTCTTTCTCCGCAGTTGGGGCACGCGAGAGAGCGAAGAAGATGCTCGGAGGGCTGTTCGCCCGGCTCAAGGTCTTCGGTTCCGGGGATCTGATCGAGGCGGAAGCGTTGTTTGCAGTTACGGCAGTCGACTAGTGGGTCGGTGAAGTTCTCCACGTGGCCGGAGGCGTGCCACACTGTGGGGTGCATCAAGATTGCTGCATCCAACCCAACGACATCGTCGCGGGTCTGGGTCATAGTGCGCCACCAGACCTGCTTCACGTTGTTCTTGAGCTGCACACCCAGCGGGCCATAGTCCCAGCAGCTGGCCAAGCCGCCATAGATTTCACTGCTTGGATACACGAATCCACGGCGTTTGCAGAGCGACACGATCTTGTCGAACAAGCTGTCAGCGCCGCTGGCCTCGGCCATCATCCTCAAACTACCCCTCCCTCTAACGTTGCCCCCGGCGATCATGGTCCGCGCATCACTATACCGACGAACTTGCACCCTGCTCGTTGGTGGCAACACTGGCCTCTATTCCCGTCAACCCTGGATTCTGTGCTTCGCCAGTTGCCGGCGGATCACGGCATAGGCTTCATTGATCTCTTGCATGCGCTCCTCATCTCCGCCTCGATCAGGGTGATGTTGCTTTGCGAGGAGGCGGAACTGACGAGCCACTTCCTGGGCGCCAGCACCAGGTGAGATACCGAGCACACCGAATGCCCACATCTCAGAAGGACTACTTGCTCGATGGGGCGGGTGACGGTGCTTGGAAGGCTCTCGTTCCGCGCCCAAGCGCAGCACGGCCTGGCGGAAAGCGAACATTGCCAGCTCAGGATCTCGGGCGAATTGACGCACACCTTCTTCCGTCCGGAGGTCGCAATACTGCGCAATGAGACTCTCGGCGAGTGCTGAGTTGCTGAGAACGGCGGCGGCCCAGAGTCCCAGCTCCAGGAGCGACTGACACTGTTCTGGACGTACAAGGCGCTGGCGAAGATCGGCGACAGAAGCTTGAGCACGGCGGCGAGCTTCTTGCTGCTCTTGAAAGTGGCGCACCCGTTCTCGGAGGAGACGATCCAGTTCGCGACAGATGGCATCGCGATCGTCAGGAAGGAGGGCATCAAAGAGGGCCAAGTCCTGAGGTGTGAGGTAACAGCGCGAAAAGAGGTGCTCGCGCAACCGCCGCAGCTCGAAGTGCTCGACGAAAAGTGCGGCCGACCAGCATAGCGGTTGACCATTTCGGCGAGTCGTGGTGACCAGGAACCCACTTCAGCGAGTGTCGTCACAGTTCTTCTCGATCGGATTGCGCAGCGTGATGACAGGTGTGACACTCGAATGAGCGACGAGAGGGTCAGCAAGGAGGCGATCTGAGCTATGCACGATGACTCGTCCCACCGGAATCCTGCGGTCGATACCCTGCTGGAACGAGCAGCGGCTCGGATCGTATCCTGCCCTTACTGTGAGGAGACCCTCCAAGCACGAAGGCTGAATGAGGACAAGGTGCAGTTCTACTGCCCGCGCTGTGGATTCCTGGAGGCTCCAGATGATGTGGCGAGCGAGGCTAGTCGCCTGCATCAGTCACCTTCGTAGGTGTTGCGGCGCCGCGTTGTGTCAAGAATGACCACATGAGCTGCGTGGCTAGTTCGCAATCATCTGGAGCAAGTCGTCCATCGAGCACCTCATTGAGCAAGTATGCTTTGATCTCACCGATGATTGGTCCGGGCGTCAGCCCGGTGAGTTGCATGATCAGCGAGCCATCCAGGGGGCTCTCAGGATGTGCTGTGTGCATCTCCGCTATGGCACGCTCGCAGCGCTCGATGAGCCGTTGCAGGCGACTGAGATGACCAGCGACGCGGTGAGGGTTCTGGCTCGTGATATCTGCCCGCGCCAGTGCGAAGAGGTCTTGCAGGCGCTCCTCGCCAACTTCCCGGACAAAGCGGCGGATAGCGCTGTCAGTCCACGTGTCAGTATCTGCTGCGGGGCGCATATGCAGCTCGACGAGGTACACCGTTTCACGTATGGTCACAGCATCGAAGCGCAATGACGCGAGAAGCTGGCGTGCAATATTAGCACCGACGCGCTCATGATCGAAGAAATGCACCTGCCCATTGGTGTTGCTGAAGGTTTGTGGCTTGCCCACGTCGTGAAGTAGAGCTGCGAGGCGAACTACGAGCTTCGGTGGTGTTCCTTGGACTACTCGCAGCGTATGGATGAGCAGATTCTTGAACCCTTGTTTTGTTTCGTCCTGGTAGTCCTTGAGCATATCGACTGGTGGGGCAACGATCTGCATGAGGTGCAGGTTGACGAGGAGTTGTAGACCGTATCCGGGATTCGGCGAGATCAGAATCTTGATCAGCTCATCGCGCATTCGCTCTCGCGAGATGGTCTTGAGCTGGGCGGCAGCTCTGCGGATAGCTTGCTTCGTGCCCAGTGCGATCTCGAAGCCGAGTTGAGCGGCGAACCGTGCGGCGCGCATGAGTCGCAACGGGTCGTCACGAAATCGTTCGGCTGGTAAACCCGTGACGCGGATGACGCGATGACGGAGGTCCTCCAACCCTCCAGTAGGGTCAAGAAGTGGCCCTCCGATAAGACTGACGGCCATCGAGTTAATGGTGAAGTCGCGGCGCGCTATGTCTTCCTCGATGGAGTTACTGAAAGTGACCTCTGGATGCCGATTCCCCGTGCGATAGACATCGCTTCGGAAAGTTGTGATCTCGAACGTCGTCGGACTGGCCTGTGTACCAACGGTGCCATAGCGCTTCCCTACCTCGAATACGGGCCACCCTGTTCGTCGAAGGATGAGTGCAACGCGGTCTGGATCGGCGTCGGTAGCCAGGTCGATGTCCTTTGTCAGAAGCTCTTCGGTGGGGATGCCCCGGAGCATGTCGCGGATGGTGCCTCCAACGAGATACAGCTGATGCCCTTCCATCGTGAAGATCTGAGCCAGCCGCCGTAGCTCGTCGCTTCTTAGCGCCGTATTGCGTACGATTTTGCCCAAGGCCCGGAAGTCGGGAGCAGCACTGTCAGGCGTCAGTGATTTGCTCGGTGTACTCAACAACGATGGTCCCATCTCGTGTGTAAGCATAACCGCCGCGCGGGGTCTCGCTGTCTTGCTAAGGGGAGTGGCGCTGCATGGGTGATTGCAACAGCCTTCTTGGCTGTTGCGCGTACAATTGCTGCATTCGCAGTAGCGAAGAGCTGGGCAGTCCGTGAGAGGAGACGTGCTGTGCCGTCTGACATAAAAGACAAAGAGGAGACTTCGAGCCCGTATGATGAGACTATGCTTGAGGAATTGCCTGAAGCAGATGTCACCAGAAGCACGGACATCTTGCACCTTTTGCAGGAGCTCGAGGAGATCGTGCGCCGGTCGAAGCCCCTTCCGATGTCCCGTGTTCTCATCAGGGCCTCAGATGTTTTCGACGTGGTTGAACAGATCCTGACGCACGCAGATGCACAGTTCCGGCTTGCTAGTACCACCGTCGCACGGAGGGACGAGATCATTCGTAGTGTGAACGAGGAAGCGCAGCGAATGATTGATGATGCCGGTCGAGAAGCGAATCGCATCCTCTCAGAGGAGGAGCTGGGGAAGCGCGCGCAGTGGCTCCGGCAGGTAATGTTCGAGGATCTCGAAGAAAAGAAGCGTGAGCGGATTGCGGCAACCGATCGTGAGATTGCCGCTTTGTACACTGCGCTTGACCGGAAGCTCTCCAAGGTACTTGCCACGGTTCGCTCTGCTGACGATGGTCCGGATGAGGAACAATCTACAGAAGAATCGAGGTTTGTACGTGGACGAGATACCTATTCGAGAAGGAGTCACCGAGACTAGCGGAACGACTGTACCTGATGCCGCCCCCACTGCTGTCGGTGACCGGTTGCGTGCTCCTCGCTCGCGGCGGCGGCGCGCGCGTAAGAGCGGCGAGCGCCCGGTGGCGAGCGCTCCTGCACCCGAAGACGAGGGTGAGGATCATAGCGCCGGCGAGCTAGTATCAGAGATCGCGGGCGACGAGCAGGGTGCTCCTGACGCTGAGCGTGTCTTGCCCGGTGAGGTAGAAAGAGCCGGGACATCTTCGCCTGGCTCCTTCGCGGCGAGTGCACCGAAAGGGTCGCCGGACCTCGCTGAAGCTGTGGAGACTCGACCGCGGCGTCAACCGCAGATCAGTCCATCTGGAGAAGGGCGCTCACCTCGAGGCTCTCAACGAGCGACACCCTTGCCAACCGGGGTCCCAAGCGCTGCTGAAGCGGAAAGCCTCGAGATGCCTCGAAGTAGTGGTCGTCCGCGTTCTGAGCCGAACAACGAGCTTCAGCAACTGCTTCGCGGCTTCGAGGAGATCCAGCAGCACCAGACGGATAGGGTGCTGCTGGCGCTCCGGCAGGTGTACACCAGCGGTGAGAGCGTCAACGGTCGTGGAGCAGTGTCAACAGAGCGTGTCGGGGTATTCGTTGATGTGCCCAACCTCGTGTACGCTTCGCGATACCTCAATCGCTGGATTGACTTCGGCCGTTTGCTGGATCGTGTTGCTGGGGGGCGTCGAATCGTGCGAGCGCATGCGTACAGTCCGACTGACCCTGATCCGTCGGCAGAGCAGCAGTTTCTGTCTCCGGTCAAGAGCCAGGGATTCCGTGTCACGACGAAGAACTACCGCACCTTTGCGAGTGGGGCGAAGAAGGCGGACATGGACCTTGATCTGTGCATGGATATCGTGAAACTCGTTGTGGCTCACGCTGTCGACTGTATCGTTCTCTGCAGTGGTGATGGCGATTTTCTCCCGCTTATCGAGTTTTGCTCGGATAATGGCGTCCGTGTCGAGGTTGCATCTTTCATGGAGGCGACCTCGGATGAGCTTCGTAACGGCTGCGACCGCTTCTACAACCTCTCAACGATGGAAGGTATCCGCTCATCGCGACCGCTGACCACTGCGGGAGGATGAAGGGCAGGGGGTGTACTGAGGTATACTGAGCCCGTACCGAGGGTTGAGAGTCCTGTATTCAGGACGCACTCTATCTCTGGTGCGCTCCGCTTTGCCGGGGGCACTGGGACGTGCGCACGTCTCTGCTACAGCGTCGGAAGGTGCGGCTCGCAATGATCGAACTGTTGGTCGAGGGTGTTCGCTCGAGCTTCAGCTCGCGTGACAGGCTTGTCATGCTCAAAGAGCGTGACAAGAACCGCTACCTCCCAATTCGCGTCGGCGAAGCAGAAGCTTTCTTCATTGTGGTGGCGCTCCAAAAGGTGGCGATGCCGCGTCCGCTCACCCCTGATCTGCTGATATCAGCAATTAGTCATCTGGGAGCGCAGGTGGTCCAGGTTGTGATCACAAACTTGACTGACGGCGTATTCCATGCGCGTATCATCCTGGACCAGGGGGGCCGGCACATCGAGGTTGACGCGCGCTCCAGCGACGCCATTGCACTGGCGCTGCGTGTTCCTGTGCCAATCTTCGTAGAGGAGAATGTGATGGAGCAGGCTGCCTACATTCCTGAGCCCGAGCGAAACGAGAGAGCACAGCAGCCCAGCGCTCCGCCGGAAGAGCAGCCTGAGGAGCAGATCGATCCTGCCAAGCTTGAAGTGTTTCGCCAGTTCATCAGCTCCCTCGATGACCTCGACAATCTCGGCAAACCTGACCGCTGATTTCGTGCCGCTGGAGCAGTCCCGCTAGCAGGTCAAAGATGCCATGCGGGGGTATACTCACTGCGAGGGGGTGCCTATGTCTCTCACCGAGCTCGTGATTCGCGGTTTGGTTGCTGATCACAACATCGCTTGTTCCGAGTGTGGCGCTCGCTTTCGCCGGTCAGGTCTGCGTGTCATTCGACAGAACTCACTGGTGTGGCACATCAGCGCGCGTTGCTCACGTTGTGGTGGAACCCATCTACTGATTGTGCGCATCGATCCGAATGGAATGCCTGCCGCAAAGAGCTCCGAAGACGAGCTCTCGTCCGAGTTGCTTCCCGAGGAGATGGCGAAGCTGGAAAGTTTGCCTTCTGTCTCTGCCGATGACGTGCTCACCGTGGCGCAACTGCTGCAACAGGCGACGACCCTTCAGGACTTCCTCGCACTTTTGGATGACAGCTCTCAGGTTCCGGACCCGATTGACGAGGAGTAACGCGAGGAGTGCTGGGGACTGGAGTAACGCTCAGTCACACACCGTTCCGCGCACGCGTTCGACCCGCTGCCACATCTGAGCACGATGTTCCGTCGCCGGGAAGAGAGCGGTCTCTGCAATTTGAGCGATGCGGCCCTCTCAAAATCGCTGATCCAACTTGGCCAGCGCGCGCACGTCGTCGAGAATGCGAGGCAGGTAGTCATCACTGCGTTCAGGGATGGGTGATGGGCCAAGAGGATCAGGCAGCGATGCACGTCGGGACCATGCTTCGAGCAGGTTCAGAATCCCCCATGCCACCGCATCCAGGCAGTATCCGCCTTCGAGCACACCAGCAATGCGACCGTCACAGAGGTCCCTTGCAAGCTCATACAGTGCTGCGGCCACGGCGCTGACGCCTGCAACTGAGCAGCGCAAACCTGCTCCCAGGGCGTCGCGCTCGGCCCAGTGTGCGTCATAACCGGCCGAGCACAAGATGAGTTGGGGCGCAAAGCGTTCAGCGGCAGGGCGGATAACTTGTTGGAAGGACTGAGTGAAGGCATTGTCTCCGGCACCTCTCGGTAGAGGAACGTTGATAGTTGTACCTGAACCTGCCCCGCGACCGTTCTCCAAGAGAGAGCCGGTACCGGGATAGATTGGGTGCTGATGAATCGAGATGAACAGCACGCGATCGTCTTCATAGAAAACGTCTTGGGTGCCGTTGCCGTGATGCAAATCGAAGTCCACAATGAGGATACGGTCAAGTCCAGCAGTTTCGAGAGCCCAGCGCGCAGCGATAGCGACGTTGTTGAACAGACAGAAGCCCATCGAGTGCTGTGGTGTCGCATGGTGGCCTGGTGGCCGCACTGCCGCGAAAGCAGGCTCCCCATCGAGAGCAGCCTTCGTGACTTCAATCGCCGCCCCTGCTGCAAGGAGCGCGATTTCATAGCTTTGTGGACCAACAAGCGTAGGAGCGGTGTCGATGAGTCCTCCACCTTCCGCACACACGTGTTGCAGGAGACTGAGCACTTGCTGGCGATGCACCGCGAGGACTTGCTCAACCGTTGCTGACTTGGGCTGAATCACCGGATGGTGGAAGTTATGGTGCTGGGAGGTGAAGATCTCCCAAAAGTGCATCAGTCGGAGGGGTCCTTCAGCGATCCCGGGGAAGTCATGCTTGAGGAAATCAGCGCTGTAGCAGAGCAATGTCACGTGATTGATGTCCCTTACGGTATCTCGGCCACCTTCTCAGGCGCATTATGCTCCAGTGAGGCTCAAGACAGAGCGCTGGTATAGTAGCCCAAGGGAGGGCTGCTATTGTCCGGATTCCTTCCCACCCACTGATGAGCACAATGTCGAACGAGAACTCGAGGAACGAATTCAATGCCGAGTCTCTTAGGTCGGATCTTTGGCGACCCGAATATACGCGAACTTCGCAAGCTCCAGCCGGTTGTTGACCGTGTCAACAGTCTCCGTGGTGACTACGAGCGGCTGAGCGAGGCAGAGCTCCGCGCAAAAACCGATGAGTTTCGACAGCGCTTTGCATCGGGCGAAACGCTCGATGATCTGATGCCTGAGGCCTTTGCGGCGGTCCGAGAGGCAACTGGTCGGGCACTGAATAAGCCACACTATGATGTCCAGATTCTGGCAGGGGTGGTGTTGCACCAGGGCAAGATCGCGGAGATGAAAACAGGCGAGGGCAAGACGCAGGTAGCTGTTCTCGCGCTCTACCTCAACGCGTTAACAGGCCGGGGCTGTCATCTCGTCACACCGAATGATTACCTGGCCAGGCTCGGTGGCGGATGGATGGGGCCGATCTATCACATGCTCGGCATGACCGTGGGCGTTATCTATCCATTCTTTGCCGGCATTTATGACCCGACTTTTGAGGATCCGACGCCGCACGGAGACGACCGCCTCTTGCACTGGCGTCCGGTCACGCGCCGGGAGGCCTACCTCGCTGACGTAACCTATGGCACGAACAATGAGTTCGGCTTTGACTACCTTCGTGACAATCTCGCGAAGACCCTTGATGCAAAGGTACAGCGGGAGCTGTACTTTGCCATTGTCGATGAGGTTGACAACATTCTCATCGATGAAGCACGGACACCGCTCATCATCTCGGCTCCTGCAGAGGAGTCGGCAGAACTCTATTACCAGTTCGCCAAAATCGTCCGGCAGCTACGTCAGGACGAGGACTACACCGTCGACGAGCGAACGCAGGCGGTGTCCTTCACCGATGAAGGTACTGAAAAGGTCGAGAAGGCGCTGAAGGTCGACAACCTCTATGCCGAGGGCAACTTCTTTCTCGCACGCATCGCGGATGCAGCCTTGAAGGCGCACGTCTTGAAGCGCCGCGATAGAGACTACGTGGTTCGCAACAACGAGGTGATCATCGTTGATGAGTTTACCGGCCGGATGATGATTGGCCGGCGTTGGAGCGAGGGACTTCACCAGGCTGTGGAGGCCAAGGAGGGGCTACCCGTACAACCAGAAAACCGGACCTGGGCGACGATCACCTTTCAGAACTACTTCCGCCTGTACGAGAAGCTCGCTGGCATGACTGGCACTGCCGCAACGGAGGCCGAGGAGTTCCTGAAAATTTACGGTCTCGAAACGCTTGTCGTTCCCACGCATCGCCCCATGATTCGCAGAGACTTACCAGACTTCGTCTTCAAGACGGAGTCTTCAAAGTTCAAGGCGGTCGTCGGAGAGATCGAGGAGATGCATCGGCAGAGTCGGCCCGTGCTCGTTGGGACGACCTCGATTGAGAAGTCGGAGCAACTCTCAACGCTCTTGCGGGAACGGGCCATACCCCACAGCGTGCTCAATGCCAAGTACCACGAGCAGGAAGCAACGATCGTTGCACAGGCAGGTCAACCTGGGGCAGTCACCATTGCAACCAACATGGCAGGCCGGGGAACAGATATCGTCCTGGGTCCGAGTGTAGCAGGGCTTGGGGGGCTGCATATTGTTGGCACCGAGCGCCATGAGTCGCGGCGCATCGATAACCAGCTTCGTGGACGCGCTGGCCGTCAAGGTGACCCAGGATCTTCACGCTTCTTCGTGTCGCTCGAGGATGAGCTGATGCGCCGATTTGGGTCAGAACGCATCGCCAGCATCATGAACTGGTTGAAGATGCCAGAAGGTGAGCCAATTGAGCATGCCACGGTAACCAAGGCGATTGAAAGCGCTCAGGTCAAGGTCGAAGGCTACAACTTTGACATTCGGAAGCACGTCGTGGAGTACGACGACGTTATGAATGAGCAGCGCGCCTTTATCTACGCAGACCGAAACCGTGTACTGCGTGGGGAGGACATGCGAGAGTACGTCCTCTCGCTGCTAGACCGGCACGTCAACAGCCTCGTCGAGGCGCACGTACACGGCTCATTCTCGGAAGATTGGGATCTCGAGGGATTGATTGCTAACCTTTCTGAGATCACATCCCTCCCTACGGATGTCACTCCAGATGCGCTGGCACAGCTCAGCCGCGAAGAACTCGAAGAGCATCTACTTCAGGTGGTCCATGCCGCCTATGAGCAGCGTGAGGAGCAGCTGCAACAAGTGTTGCTCGGGGCCCACACACAGCTGCGGGAATTCATTCTGCTGCTCGTGAGGCGTCAGGTCCGCCGTCTCGCGCACGATCTCGAACTTTCTGGGACTGGCTCTGAGGAAGATTGGGCGGTACTGCTCGAGCAGATCAATCATCAGCTCCCCACGATTTCTCCGAGCGATGGTCTCCCCGCCGACTTTGACAGCTTGGAAGAGGCGATTGTGCAGAGCTACGCCGCCCTGTACGATCAGGATCCCGCGCAGTTCAACGGAGTGCTTATGCGCGAGTTCGAGCGTCAGGTCATCTTGAATGTGGTCGACATGCTGTGGGTGGAGCACCTGACGGCGATGGATGACCTTCGCGAAGGAATCGGTCTACGGGCATTTGGGCAGCGCAACCCTCTATTCGAATACCAGCGTGAGGCCCACGAGCTCTGGGAGCGCCTCGTTGCTGCAATTAGCGCCCAGGTCGTACAGAATGTCTTCCGCATGGGGCTGCGGATCGAGCTGACCCAGCAGGAAGCTGCCCCACCTGATGGGCTGCAGGTCAACCGCGACGACGGACAAGCGGTGCAGGGAAGGCGCCGCGTAAGCAGCACCAACGGGTCGGTCGAAAATGGTCTTACCCGTCGTGGTAACGGAAGCTCAAGCAGTCCTGGGGAGAAGACACCAAAGGTGCGCACCCGTTCCTCGCGCTCGCGCAATCGCCACTAACCTCAGATGTGGCCAATACGAGGCAGGCTTGTTATAGCGAGACAGCGTTTCTGTTGCCGCCGCCGGTAGGATCGGCTTTGGATGCTGCCGTTGCTCAGGGTGCTCCTCGTGTGGTGAGAGAGCATCTCGCCATCGTGCTGGCGAGAGACGTGCGACGGACCGAAGGCGAGTGAGCAGTTGATCAGTTGTGGCAGGAGCAGTGACCGCCGCAGGCGCAACCACCGGTGCTTGAACCGACCTCGACAGCAGCACCGCGCGGAGCCGCGAACACGCTGAGGAGCCGTTTCACGCGAGCACTACCGCAAGTGGTGCACGGTATGACAGTATCAGCTTTGCTCGCGGGACGGAGCTCTTCATAGCGCTCATTGCACTCGAGACACACGTACTCATACAGTGGCATCGTCTGGTGACCTCCCTACTTGGATAGTATACGCTCCTCCTCACATCACGGGGTTGTACGCAGATAATATCCGACAGCGGTGCGCGTCATAATGAGCCGCGGATGCTCTGGATCGGCCTCGATCTTTTGGCGCAGGCGGCTAATATAGAGCCTCACGTGTTGTGTTTCGTTGCTGTATTCTGGGCCCCACACGTTGAGAAGGATTTCTTCGTTCGTCACGACGTTACCCGTCCGAAGCGCGAGCTGCTCGAGCAGGCGGTACTCCGTGGGGCTAAGGCGGACCTCCTGGCCTCGAACTGTGACTGTGCGAGATCCAAGATCAATGTGGAGATCACCGCTCGTAATGTGAGTGAACTGGGGCAGTTCCGCAGGCTTCTGCGTGCGCCGCAGCACTGCACGAATGCGTGCAAAGAGCTCTGGGGTACCGAATGGCTTCGTGAGGTAGTCGTCGGCGCCCGCATCGAGCCCAGTGACCTTGTCTTGCTCCGCGGCTTTGGCAGTCAACATAATGATGGGCGCCGATGAGAACGTGCGGATGTGTCGGCAGACTTCGAAACCGTCCCACCCTGGAAGCCCGACATCGAGCAGTATGAGGTCTGGCCTCTGCGCTTCTGCGAGACGGACCGCGGTGGGGCCATCGGGGGCTTCGATGGTGCGGAAGTGGTCGCGCTCGAGGTTGAACCTGAGCACGCGCACATAGCGTGGCTCATCATCCACGATGAGTACGAGGGGGGCAGGGGAATCGTGTGCACTCATACGGAGGGATTCTAGCAGACAGTGTCGCAGATCGCAGCCAGAACCGAGTGGAGGATGTTCGGCCACCTCCCAAGGGAGCTCTCGCAAGAGGCGCAAAACCGCCTGTCCTGAGCAGATGGACAGTCCATTCCTATGTTGAACGGCGTGACAGAACTTCCAGAAAGTCGTGGAGAAACTGACGACCCGAGGCAGTGAGCCAGGGACTGGCGAGCGCGGATCGGGCCGTGGTGACGCAGCCCTGAATCTCCTGTTCGCAGTGCGCGCGCGAGCCGCTCTTGTCGAGCAGTCCCTGGGCGATAACGACGCCCTGCGGGGTCAGCTCCGGATTGCCAAGCAATTTGCGCAGGTCGGAAGCGAACGGTCCTTGCAGAGCATGGACCGTGAGCAGAGTGCGCTTCCCTTCGCGCAGGTCAGCACCTACAGACTTGCCGGTGTCTTCTTGACGTCCGAACGCTCCGATGAGGTCATCTTGCAGCTGATAGGCGATTCCCAGAGGAACGGCGAATTCGGTGAGCGCTGCGAGTTGTTCCGCACTGGCTCCCGCAAGCAAGGCCCCAATGTGCAGCGGTCCTTCGATAGTATACTTCGCCGTCTTGTGCTTGTGAATGAGCAGCGCACGCTCAGGAGTCACTGTGGGCTGAATCTCTGCGAGAACATCAAGCTGTTCACCGTAGCCTGTTGCCTTGGCTACGCGGGCCAGAGCAGTAACCGCCCGCCCGACGTGGCTCGGAGGAAACTCTACCGTGCTCAGCGCTTGCACAGCGAGCATCGCAGCAATATCGCCGGCGAGGATTCCGAGCGAGGCGCCATAGCGACCAGCCTCAGCCTCGGTGGTGTCATAATTCGCTGCGACCCAGGCACGGCTGTTCTCGTGAACGGTGGGTACGCCGTGACGGATCGTATCGCGGTCGATGATGTCATCGTGCACCAGCAAGAAGGCGTGCAGGAGCTCGGCAGCGCCAGCGGCAGGTATGAGTTTGCACTCCGCCTCTGCCGTGAGAGGCTGGCAGCTCTCGTATCCCGCAAACACGAGCGCAGCCCGGAGGCGTTTTCCACCAGCAAGGACGAACTGGCGGATCTCGTGGACGAGCTCGCCGGATTCAGGAGCAATGGCTGCCGCCTCGCGTTGCTCCCCAGCGAGAAACTCAGCTAGCCACTGCTCGACAAGCGCTTTGCGATGGGTAAGCGCATGGACAATGGAGGGCGAGAAAGGTTCTTGCGTAGAATGTACGTGTATCTGTGTCGCCTTCCCAGCCGTTACCGGACTCTAACGGATTCTACCGAAGGCACGACCCCGTTCGGGCGTGTCATAGTAAGCCAGCTCGGCTTGTGCCAGCCAGGGGGCGATTCCACTAAGAAGAGCGCCACTTGCTATACTACTCAGCGGCCGTGAAGGGATGGTTCCGTGCGGATTCTAGTGTTACATGGCCCCAATCTGAACCTGTTTGGTCGGCGTGAGCCGCACATTTATGGTCGAGTCACCCTCGCCGAGATCGATGAGCATCTCAAGGCGCTGGCGAGTGACCTGCACTGTGAGCTGGCGATCAAGCAATCGAACCATGAAGGTGATCTGATCGACTTCTTCCACCAACACATCGACGATGCGGCGGGAGCCCTCATCAATCCGGGGGGCTTTACGCAGTATAGCGTCGCTCTGCACGACTGCATCAAGGCGATGCCGTTCCCAGTGATAGAAGTGCATCTCTCCAATCCGGCTGCTCGCGAAGAGTGGCGTCATCATTCGATTATTGCGCCTGCCTGTCACGGCTCTGTCGTTGGACTGGGTTGGCGGAGCTACACAGCAGCTCTGCGTGCCTTGGTGGAGATTGTGACCGAAGGCACGAGCGCGTAGGCTGTTGCCGTGCTGTTGCTATCGTCGGCACTTGTGCCGCGATACGCCATCGTACGTTATGCTTATCTGTTGTCACGAGTCCTTTGAAGTGCGTGGCTTACTTCGAGGAGACTACGCGCCGCGCGCCTGATGAAAGTCGTACTCCCTCTCCTGCGAGAGTGGCGCAGCTTGGTGTGCGATGGGCGGATCACCCGCCACGGCTGATGGGCCACGAGGTTTGATTGGTAGAGGGTAGAGAAACACAGCATGACTGCTAGAGATTCGCGTAAGGACCGTGTTGAAGAAGCGGTCCCAGTTGAAGACGTAGAGCTTGAAGAACTGGAAGGTGCTGACCTCGAAGCGGCCGACGCCGAGGAAGCCGGTGAGCTCGTGGAAGATGAGTCTGAAGATAGTGGAATCACTCTCGTACTCAGCAGTGACCTACGTCGCCGCCTCATAAGGCGCGCAGAACGGTCGGGTGTTGCGATTGAGGAGCTTGCCGAGGATCTCCTGAGTGTGGCATTACGGCAGTCGTTCTTCGAGACGTTGCCGGACCTGCTCGCACGCGTAGAAAAGATCGAGAGACGTGTGGGCGAGCTCAGCGGTCTGATCTCACAACGTGCTCAGAGTGATAGCGGCAGTAGCCAGCGGGGCTTCAGCGATCGAGGAGACGACTCGCGTCGTTCCTTCAGCCCACGGGGGGACCGGCCCCGCTTCACTCCGCGGTTTGGTGAAGATCGCGATCGCGATCGCGGATTCGGGCCAGGGCGCACTGAGCGGGGTGGATCCTACGGCGGAGGCTTCGGGCGCTCCGACAGAGGCGGACGGTTTGACGACCGCGATGGACGTTCTCAGGGCGGTGATCGGCGAGGCTACTACGGCCGGGGCGATCGCTAGCTGCGGAGTTCGAGAGAGTGGTGTGGCGCCCGCGTGACCGTGAGGGTGCTTCGCGCGGGCGCCACGTGGAGGTGTGAGTGAGTAGGCGCTGGTTCGACGTGCTGCCGTGGCCGGCGCGCCGGCTGATCAAGTTTGGTACGGTCGGAGCTAGCGGCGTCGTTATTAATGAGGGTCTGCTGTTCGCTGGCCGAGAGTTCCTGCATCTACCTCTTCTTGTCGCGTCAGTGATTGCTGTTGAGTGCTCAATCATTACGAACTTTCTCCTCAACGACCGTTGGACATTCGGGCGCCAGCGGCCGCAGATCCAGCGCCTGCTCCAGTTCAATGCGGTATCGCTCATTAGCCTGCTCATTAACGTGAGCGTACTCGCATTCCTCGAGCACGTCACCTCGCTGCACTACCTCATCGCGAACCCGGTCGCGATCCTCGTCGCCTTCGGTGTGAACTACTCGCTCAATACGTATTGGACATATGGCAGGGCGCCAGCACACACCGTTGACACCGAGCACATCCCCCAGCCGGGCGAAGATTACCGTATCGACCTGAGAGCGTGACGCCGCTCATCGCCCAATGAGCATTGTGCAGAGTCTGATGTAGCGCCCATTGTTCTGGTTTATCATGCGGAGCGCGGCAGCGAACCACGATGGTAACTTCAGGGGATCTTATATTACGTTACGACACGGCAATATGATACGTTTGGCAAGTTGTGGAAGGACTATGACTTAGCCGGCGTGAAGCTATTTCGGGTTGTTTTGCTCCTCGGGGTCTTCCTCTCCTGGCTATGGCCTACCGTCGCTTCGCCCGTTGTCCGTGCAGATTCTCCCAACTGGTCTGGTCAGCTACTCTCGGCAATCAATCAGGATCGACAAAGCAATGGCTTGGCTCCGTTGGTCAGCGATCCGCGCTTGATGCAGATCGCTCAAGATCGAGCGAGTTTCTTGATCTCCCATCACTTCTTCTCGCATTGCATGGATGGAGAGGCTGATCCTACGTGCCCACAGTCGCAGGCAGACGTTGTTCCGCGGCTCCAAGCCGCTGGTTTCAACATCACTCAGACGGCCATCGGTGAGAACCTGGCGCTCAATAACTACTTCAGCGACTTTCCAAGCCAAGCAGTCGTGAGCACTAATCAGGATTGGCTCCACAGTTCTGAGCATCGCGCCAACATCCTCAATGCGGCATTTACGAACACCGGCCTCGCCGTCGTCTGTTGCTTTACGGGAAACGTCGGTGGTCAGACACTCACGGCCAGTGAGCAGGTCTATGCTGTCGTTGAGGTCTTCGCCGGAGGTGCAGGGGTACCACCACTACCCGCGAGTGCGGGTGGTGATCCTTCTTGTCAATTCATGCTGGGTTTTGCAGCGCTGGAGCGGATGATCCCAAAGATTGTGGGGGTGTGTCTTGACAATGAGCGGCACAACCCGGCGAACGGCGATGGGCTACAACACACCACGGGCGGCCTTCTCGTCTGGAGAAAGGCGGACAACTGGACTGCCTTCACAGACGGCTACCGCACCTGGATCAATGGTCCATACGGCTTGGTAGAACGCCTCAATATGCAACGGTTCATCTGGGAAGCCAATCCCCAAGGACTACCCGTCATCGGCCCCTAGTATGTACGGAGCGCGTGATTATGAGTGTCGTCATAGCACACATCTTGACGATACCAGAACAGGGGAGTGAAAGAACCGGCACCATTCCAAGCACCGGTGGCTCGTCGCGGAGGCTCAAGGCTCTTTCGAGGAAGATCGCGGCAGGGCTCGAACTGCGGCGTTTCGCGGTCGTGCGTGCTACTCAGTAATGATCTTGGAACTGGGCACCAGGAGAAGCGGAGAGGCAGGGATTCGAACCCTGGGTGGGCTTACGCCCACAACGGTTTAGCAAACCGCCGCACTAGGCCACTATGCGACCTCTCCACGCTGTCGTGGGCTGCGGAGGGAGAGGGATTCGAACCCCCGGAGGCTCAACACCTCAGCCGTTTTCAAGACGGCCTCCATCGACCACTCGGACATCCCTCCCTGGTTTCCTTGGCGTTTGAAAGACACGTTCCCAAGGAGAAACCGGTGGTTAGAAAGCCCTCGGCAGCTTGGCAGAGTATACCGATGAGTGCATTGGGCGGTCAATGGGATAAGAGATAGCACCTGCGAAAACTGCACCCCTAGCGAGCGGTATTTCCTAAGGTCGCCGGTATAGTCCCCTAGAGTGCCGTGGCGACCTTGGCTGACCGGCGGCGCTCCGCTTGTGCTGCGCTGCAAGCTCCGCAAAAACCGCGTCCCCCGGCGGGCGGCAGTCTCGACTGGACCGGGTCCCTCGGTGTTCTGGTTTACTCGAAAGGCAAGGGCGCACGCAAACCGGCTCCGATAGGGGTAAGAGCATCGACATCGTCTTCAGCGCCCGCCGCACCAATGGTCCTCGTACACCGTGTAGACCTGGTCGGGGTCGGTGACCAGTCCCGCCGCCACCTCGTCCAGCCGGTTCGTTTCCTTGCCAATGTGCACGACGGAGGCGGGCGTCACGTGGCGGCGCTGCGGCCACCTTCTCACACCGAGCGCTCGACATTTTCGAAAGAAGAAAGACCTGACTGGTACGGGTGGAGGCGTCGGGAAAGGCATTATCTCTTGTCAACTTGACATGCCCGCACGTGGCTACCTATAGTCATTGAGAAAAGGAGTTGCCTTGCGTATCGTGGACGTGCTGGCGACCTTTCGGCGCCGGTGGTTCGTAATCGTTCTCCTGTTCGTAGTCTGCGCAGGCGCAGCTGGCGTCTACAGCAAGCTGGCGACGAAGATTTACCGAGCATCAACCCTCATTTCAGTCACGGCAGCACGCTTCGACTACGGTAATGGCTTGGCTGCACAAGGACTATTGGACAACTATGCCGTCCAGATGACCGGTCAACAACTACTCGGGCAGCTCAATCAGCAGTTGCAGCTTGACAAGACGCCCGAGCAGCTCGCAAAGGAAATCAACGCAGTCGCAGACAATACCGCATTCACGATCGCCCTCAGTGTCGATGACACTGATCCTCGCCGAGCAGCCGACATCGCAAACGGGCTGACCAACCTGTTCGTCACGACAATTCGGGAGTACAACCTGGCTCACCTCAATCCCGACGTAGCTGTGAAAGTCATTCACAGCGCTACAGTTCCTGGCGGCCCCAACCGGCCAAAGTCGAAGATCAACGTGCTGGCTGGTGGACTTCTGGGACTCCTTCTTGGTGCTGGGGCGGCTTACCTGCTCGACACCTACGATGATCGTGTCCGCAGTGAATATGACGTCGAGCACGGTTTGCAGATGCCGCTTCTGGGTGCCGTCCCCCCGTTGCCGGTCGCTAGCATAGTGACGAAACCAGTGAGCGGAGTGCGTGAGGACAGCAAGGCTCCGCCAGCGGCATTGGTGCGCTGAGCAGAGAGAGAGTTTTTGGTTTTCATGGCAGCGATTGCTCAAGAAGTGGTGGTCGTTTCTCATCCTCAATCGCCGGCAGCTGAGGAATTCTGCCGCCTTCGCACGAATATCCAGTTTTCCGGGGTAGATCATCCTTTACGGTCCGTGGCAGTAGTTGCCCCGCACGCCCACAGTGGCCGGAGTGTCGTGGCCGTGAATTTGGCCGCCGCATTCGGCCAGGCGGGGAAGCAGACGGTTCTCGTAGATGCGGACTTGCTCCGACCCACTCAGCACCTCCTGCTGGGCAGCCGGATCAGTCCAGGTTTGACGGATGTGATAGCGGGCAACGTGGACTTGGGTGAGGCCGTTGCGGCTACTGACATACCGCTTCTGCGCCTGCTACCCGCTGGAACGCCTGTTGACAATCCAGTGATCACGCTGAACAGCACCCGCTTACAGGGAGTACTCGCTCAACTCGCCGAATTTGCCGACATCGTGGTTTTCGACACGCCTTCGCTGGCCGAGCTGACGGACACGGCGTTGTTTGCCGCCAACGCCGACGGCACCTTGTTGGTGATCGATAGCGGGAAGACGCGCCGTAACGATAGTCTCGATGCGAAAGTTTTGCTTGAGCGAGTGCATGCCCGCGTTCTTGGTGCGGTTGTCACTCATCCTGCACACCAAGTGGGATTTCTTCAGCGCCTCTTCGGTGCTGCGTGACGCTTCCTGAAGGGTTCGTCGATCTCCACGTTCACGTCGTGCCTGGGATCGACGATGGTCCGGCAACCGTTGCGGACGCCGTCGAGTTGGTGCGAGCTGCCGCTGAGGCAGGGACGGGTGTGCTCGTTGCAACATCACATTCAGAGGAAGTACTCGAAGGCCACTACTCGCTGGAGCGTCTGAAGGGGCGCCTGGAGCCGGTACAAGCTGCGCTCGCGCATGATGCCGGCATTCCAATGCTGCTTCTGGGGTGCGAGGTCTTTCTGGAGCTCCAGTCGCCACAGCTCATAGCGGATGGCGTACTGCCGACGCTCAACGCATCCCGATACGTGCTCGTCGAGCCACCGCTAGATCAGCTTCCCCTGTACTTTGATGAGACGCTGTTTCAGCTGCATATTCGGGGCTTTGTTCCGGTGCTTGCTCATCCTGAGCGGAATGCACGCATTCAACAGAGACCAGAGCAACTCGGTGACTGGTGCCAACGTGGTTACCTGGTGCAGATTACTGCGTCGAGCTTCCTCGGTGAGTTCGGATCGCTGGCCAAGACAGTAGCGCACACTGCCGTGAGTCGAGGCTGGTGCCACGTTGTAGCCAGTGATGGCCATGGCGCGGCACATCGGTCGCCACAGCTTCGAGGAGCGTACAATACCATTGTCCAGGAGTTCGGTGCTCAAGCTGCCCATATGCTGTTTATCGATAATCCTCGTGCCATCATCGAAGACCGCGAGGTGCACACGCTACCTGCGAAGGTGGTGAGCAAGAAGACCGAGACTGGTGGTTGGATGCGATTCCTGCGCGGTCGAGGAAGGTAGTCCCAGTCAGAGAGCACCATGATCTCCGTTCCCAAGTCCTGCCCTGACATTGAGGCGCGCCTATGGTCACTGGCGCGCCCTTCGCCTCCGGGCGTCGGTCCGACACTCGATCGCATGCGGGATCTCCTTGATCGCCTTGGACACCCTGAGCGCGACATTCCGGCAGTTCTCATCGGCGGCACCTCAGGCAAGGGTTCTACCAGCTATTTCTTAGCTTCCATCCTGCGAAGTGCCGGGTACACGCCCGGACTCCACACGAAGCCTCACCTGCACACAGTACGCGAGCGATTCCAAATCGGCTCTGAGCTCATTACGTGTGATGAGCTCGATCGCCTCCTATGCCTCATCACTCCTACGGTACTGGAGCTGCAAGCTCTCCGTCGAGCGCCAACGTGGTTTGAAGTCGTTGTAACGATCTTATTCCTGTGGCTGCGTGATCGTGGGGCTAGGCCGAACGTGGTCGAAGTTGGACTAGGGGGCAGCTGGGATGCTACGAATGTGCTTTATCCGTTACTCAGCGTTTTGACGACGGTTGGTCTAGATCATACGGAGATCCTGGGTTCGACCATCGAGCGCATCGCTGTAGACAAAGTGGGAATTATCAAGTCACAGACCCTTGCCGTGAGTGGGCCCACTCAACCGAGCGTCATCAACATTGTGAAGACACGGGTATCAAGTGTCGGGACAGAGCTCTGGCAGTTTGATGAAGATGTCACCACACAGGTGCACCGCGTCGATACTACTGGTGCCTACTTCGATCTCAATGTCTTGGGGGAGCGCCTCCCCATGCTCCATTCCAAGCCACTCGGTGCCTATCAGGTTCTCAATGCCGCGCTTGCGAGTGCTGCGGCGATTGGTCTGCGCAGGTATGGCTACGACATCCGGTTCGAGGCGATCCGGGAAGGCTTGGCAACGTGCGAGATTCCGGGACGTCTCGAGCGAGTTGGAGCCCACCCCGACATTCTACTCGATGGGGCACACAATCCAGAGAAGCTCTCCGCACTCGTCGAGGCGGTGCGCGTATTGTTCGCTGGACGGCGAACAATATGGGTATGCGCAATGCGACGAGGACACGATCCACGAAGCACGCTCGCTGCGCTGCGAGGCTTGACCGACCGGGTGATTTGCACTCGCTTCAGGGCTTCTACGGACTGGGGAGTGGAGCAGTCCCAGCCGCCCGAAGAGCTTGCGCAGGTCGTGATGGCATTCTCCTCTCAGGTCACCGTCGAACACGATGCCCGGCGCGCGCTGGACCTGGCTCGTGAGTCAGCGGGTGCCGGCGGCTTGGTTATAGTCACGGGATCCCTCTATCTGGTGGGCGAGCTGAGAGCCGCATTAGCACAAGAGTGAGAGAACATCTGAGTAGAAGCGCTTGGATGAAGAGGTGCGCGTCAGTGAACCGTCCCCACGACTGATGAGCCACAGACGGCTGCTCCGTGTTGCTCTGGTTGTTGGTGTTGCTGTGCTACTCCTCGTGTACGTACTCTTTTCGTATGGTCCTCTGTTCGAACACGGCGGCTCACCCCCGACCCCCGCATATATCACTCCTGCTCCTCTTTTCCCGTAGTACTGCCCCACGCTGTCAGCAGGCCGGGCACAGAACCTGGGAAGCGTGAGCTGATCGGTGCCCGCGGCCTGCTGACAGCGGGAGAAGTTACGGCGCGAAGGCGATGTGATGGAGATCTCTGATGTGCCTTTGGTGGAGGCACCTGTGTGGGTCTACATACCCTAGAATATGTCGCAGCACATCTGCCAGAGAGGTTGAGGAGAGTTGCGTATATGAAGGTCTGTCGCTACTGTCGCACACTGAACGAAGATGTCGCGATCTATTGTGAGAACTGCGGCGAGCGGTTGGCTGCAGGAGGAGCTACGGGCCACACCATCAAGCGCGTACAACTCAACTTAGGAGCAGCGGAGCTAGACCGTCTGGTCGTCGGTGGAACGGCGAGCCTTGGGCAAACCAACGCTGCCCAGCAGCTCCACGGTGGTATTGAGGTTCCAGTGGAGGAGGTCCCAGTGAGCGCACTGAGCGGGCCCCTTGGCTATACCTCGCACGATCGACCGGAGTGGGATCAGTAACCTTCCTGTCTGATGCATGCTGCTGACCGCTCATCCCACGATTGTCCGCCGCAGTTGACTTCCGGCCCAACCGCCGATAGCAGACAAGATCAGGCCGAGACTGGCGAAGACGATGAGCACTTGGAAGATGGGTCCGCGCACCGCTCCGACTGCTACTGTAGACTCGTTCGCGGTGGCAAGGTTCATTAGGAATCCTGGCTCCAGAACGGTACTTGCTGCCGTTGCGGTAGCAACAATTACGAGCAGCAGGAGTACCGCAGTGTACCCCGCGATACCACACAGCGCTCCCCACGAGTAGCCGACGAATCCCGCCACGACCCCGGCGATGAGGAATCCGAACAACGCCTTCAGGCTCACAGACACCGCGTAGTCGGGGACGAGTGAGAGCCAGAGCACGGCGCCATAGGCCAAGGTGCTCGCCACGAAACGCGCAAGACTTGATCTCCCTCTCGATCTGAGTTGTGGTGGGGGGATGGGAAGAATCTCACCTTTCATCACAGACCTGGAGTGAGCAAGAGCGACAGAAATTGGGTGTGGCCAGAGGGCTGCCGTAGTGGTCTGCCGGACCACTGAGTGAGGCTCGCTGCGACGGTTCGGCACCGCGATGCTGGTGTCCGAGTCTCGCGGAGCATGCGGGCGGCGTTCTCTCTTCACTGCACCTGAATAGTGACATCCACTGTCATCCCGGGGAACACGGCCAGTCCTCCACTATCGAAGTCGACGATCACCGGAATCGTCGGAGTAGTGCTGCCGTTGCTGGTTACCCGAGGCGTCCCTTGTATCGCTGTGATGAGATCGGATGTGGCTGGTGTCAGTGCGGCAACTACCCCGGGAACCGTCTTGTCGAAGGCGTGGATGTAGACAGACGCAGGTTCTCCCACCCGAACAAGGCCAATGCGGTCTTCATCAACATTCGCCACGACGTAGAGCTTGGATAGGTCGACCATGTCGAGGATAGGGGTGCCAGACGCAGCACGCTCGCCTACGTGGACGAAACGGCGGATGATCGTGCCATCGCGCGGTGCCTGAATAGGGTCTGAGATAGTGGTGATAGCCTGCTGCGTGCCAGCGATCGGCTGAGCGGCGAGTTGTAGGCGTGCGACTGTTTGACCCGCCGCGACCGTCTCGCCGGTATCAAAAGGAAGGCTCGTGACTTCTCCAGCGGCAGGAGCAGTCACTTGAATCACGGAGCCGCTGATGCGGGCCGAGGCTGCTGTCACGTAGTTTTGCGACTGGTACCAGAGCGAGTACGCGGCAATGCCACCTCCAATCAGCAGAGGGACGATCGCGATAAGAACAAGCACAATGACGCGTCGACGGGTCACTCGATTCTCCCACCCTCAATGGATTCATACGCTCACCGCGGGTCTACCCAGCAGCGAGCAGGGCTTCCTGTGCTGCGAACTGAATATCATAGAGATCCCGATATACGCCACCCCGAGCGAGGAGCCCTTGGTGTGATCCCTGCTCAACGATCTCACCGTGGTCAAGCACGACGATGCGGTCAGCATTACGGATCGTGGAGAGTCGATGGGCGATGACGAACACCGTGCGACCGCGCATAAGGCGGTCGATTGCCTCCTGAATCAGGACTTCAGTCTCGGTGTCGACGTCTGATGTGGCCTCGTCTAGGATGAGGATGCGAGGATCGGCAAGAATGGCACGGGCAAGAGCGATGCGCTGTCGCTGCCCGCGCGATAGCTGGGCGCCTGCTTCACCGGCATTCGTGTCATAACCTTGCGGCAGCGCTTCGATGAACTCGTGTGCGTGGGCCTCTTTAGCCGCCGTGATGACCTCCTCGTCTGTGGCATCGAGGCGGCCATAGCGAATATTCTCGAGGAGACTATTGCTGAAGAGATACGTCTCCTGGAGCACGACAGCGATGTTGCGCCGCAGTGATGCGACCTTGAGGTCGCGGATATCCTGCCCATCGATCAGGACGGCACCCTTCTCGGCGTCATAGAAGCGCGGGATGAGGTTGACGATTGTGGTCTTACCCGACCCCGTGTGCCCGACGAGGGCGACCATCTCACCGGGCTGTGCGTGGATGCAAATGTCTTGGAGCACAGGAACTCCAGGGTTGTAGCTGAACCAGACGTGTTCCAGCTTGACATCGCCAGTACACATTTCAAGGTCGTGGGCTGATGCGCTTTCTTCCACATCGACGTGAGCATCCATGAATTGAAACACGCGCTCTGCACCAGCAAATGCCTGCTGCACCATGTTGTTCACATTGATGAGGGCTGTGACGGGTTGGTAGAAGGCACTGAGATACGAGGAGAAGGCCACGAGCGAGCCAATAGACATATCTCCGTTGAAGATCAAGAAGGATCCAAATCCAAGGACGAGTCCGCTACCCAGCACAGAAATCATCTGAATCGTGGGGCTGGCGACGGCCTGTACGGTCGCACTATCGAGGTTCGCCTGCATATTCTCGCGGTTTTGCTGCTCAAATCGCGCTGTCTGGCTGGCTTCCCGGGCGAAGGCTCTGCTCACACGTGCTCCCGTGATATTCTCGGCAAGCACCGCGTTGACACTAGCAATCTTCTCCTGAACATTCTTGTATCGATCACGAAGCACTGCGGAGGTCAGCACGCTTGCAGCAAAGAGACTGGGAACAGTGGTGAAGCAGAGGAGTGCGAGACGCCAGTTGAGGACCAACAAGATCGCTGCATAGGCGACGATGTTCAATAGCCCGATCGCCGCTTGGACGACGCCGCCGCTCAACGAATTCTGGATAACGTTGATGTCGTTCGTGACCCGCGAGATGATCTCGCCTGATCCATTGCGCTCGTAGAAGCGTAACGAGAGTTTTAGTAAGCGCTCATAGAGATCTTTGCCGAGGCGGTAGATCACTTGTTGGGAGGCCAAGGCGATCGCGTAGCGATTGAGAAAGTTCAGGCCGTAGCGCACCACCTGCAGAGCGATCATAGCAATGGCGATTACAAGCAACTCCGACTCATCGTGACGAGCGATGACGCTATCCACGATGATCTTGGTCATCAGCGGCGGAACCATGTTGATTGCCGAGGCAAGAAGAACGGCAAAGCCGGAGACGATGAGGAAGGCACGCTGCTCGTGAGCGAACGCTGCCATTCGGCGGAGCAGCACCCACGGCGATGCCTGCAACTGGACCTCTTCAGTGACGTGGGCGTGGTGCCAGCCACCCCCGCCTCCACCGCTCCATTTCATTCCCATCGGCGCAGGCCCTTTCCGTTCTTCATTTCAGAGTCTGTGTGCTTCTTAGCGGAGTGGTGTCTTGGAGACAGCGGCTGCGGGTTGATGAGGATGATGCTGGACAAAGTGATGAGGTGCCGGCCCCAGATCCTCGCTGCTGCCAACTTCCCGAGAGTTCACCGGCGCATCTCGGTTGAGTGCGAACTGGAGCTCGTAGAGGTGGCGATACTCCGGACTGGAGTCGAGCAGATCGTGATGCTGGCCACGGGCGATGACTTGGCCTTGGTCCATCACCAAGATCTCATCTGCACGCAACACTGTCGAAAGACGATGGGCGATAACAATTGTCGTGCGGTGCTGCATGATGTTCTGTAGCGCCTGATTGATGAGGTAGTCGGTGCGCGTGTCGACTGCCGACGTTGCTTCGTCAAGAATAAGCACACGAGGATCAACAAGGATGGCGCGGGCAATAGCGATGCGCTGCCGCTGCCCACCGGAAAGACGTACACCGCGCTCGCCCACAATGGTGTCGTAGCCTTGCGGCAGCTCCATAATGAACTCGTGGGCGTGCGCAGCTCTCGCAGCGGCTTCGATTTCCTCTTGAGTAGCATCAGATCGCCCATAGGAGATGTTATTGTGTACGCTCATATTGAAGAGGAAGGTCTCTTGGAGCACCATGCCGATCTGGCTGCGCCACGACTCGAGTGTGACATCGCTTACATTGATGCCGTCAATGAGAATACGCCCTTCCGTTGGGTCGTAGAACCGCGGAATGAGATTGACCAGTGTGCTCTTTCCGGAGCCAGATGGACCTACCAGGGCGAGTGTCTTGCCTGGACTCAGCTTGAAGGAGATGTGGTGCAAGAGTGGCGGATTGTCTCGGTAAGCAAAGCCCACATTGTCAAATATGAGCTCGCCGCGAACGGATGGCAGCACGATGGCGGCTGGCTTCTCGACCACATCGGGAGCAGTGTCCAGGATCGCGAACACGCGCTCTCCGGCAGCAGCAGCCTGGGCTGCCATCTGGTTGAGGAAGCCTACGGATCGAACAGGCATCCACATTGCTGCCGAGTACACTTGAAAGGCAACGAGCGAGCCGAGAGACAGGTGATTGGCGATCACCTGTTCGGCCCCGTAGGCAAGTACGAGGGCCCGGCTCACTGAGGCCGCGAAGTCCTGTCCGGGGAAGATGAAGCCAGTCTGAATGGCAGTCTTGAGGCGGACCTGGCGCATAGCCCAGTTGAACTTGTTGAAGCGATCAGCCTCGTAGTCCTCGCGTCCGAAGGCCTTGATGAGCTTGATCGCGGCAGTCGTCTCCTGAATGACTGTGTTGATGTCCGCCAGCCTCTGTTGCAAGATACGCCACTGAGGACGAAGCTCGTTCATTTTTTTCTGCAGGAGCATAATGAGTGGAAGCACGGCCATCGAGACGAGTGTCAGACGGATATCTATCAAGATCATGACTACAAGATTGGCAATGATTGTTACAAGAGTATTGATCAAACGTGCCAGTCCGGAGCCAAGAAAGTTCTGAATGGTGCCTACGTCATTCGTGACGCGTGACATCAGCTGGCCAGTTTGATTAGTGTCGAAGAAGCTCATGGACTGTGACTGTAGATGGCGGTAGAGCCCATTGCGAACATCAAACACTACATGCTGTCCCAGCCACTGCTCGAGATACCCCTCGAACGACGTGACGACGTTGGTAATGAGTGCCACAAAGAGCATGGCAATAACCAGAATGATCACGAGTCGCCCGTTTTCGCTGGGAAGAGCTTGATCGATCACTGCTTTTGAGAACCAGGCTGGCCCCATGCGCGAGAACGACCGAACGAGAATCAAGAGGAGATCAAACAGTGAGATACGCCAGTATGGTCGGAGGAAGGCGATAAGCCGGAGCGCGGTCTTCAAGGTTGAGCTGGTCCGTTCTCTCGCTGGCTGCTGGTCTTCATCTCACTCAGGATGCGAGCCACGGGCTCCAAGCTTGCTGCAAGGGCAAGAAGCTCCTGGGGGGTCAGGCGACTCACAATCTGATCGATGCGAGCGCGTCTCTCTTCACGGAGTCGCTCGACGACCCGACTGCCCTCCGTCGTGATCTCGCAGATCACGACGCGACGGTCACCCTCATCAGTCAAGCGTCGCACATAGCCAAGGCGTACGAGGCGATCCGTCGTCACCGACACAGTGGGGAGCTTCACGCCCAGGCGCTCGGCGAGAGCCCCAACTGTCGCTGGTCCGCGGTAGTGAAGTGTGAAGAGGAGCTTCACTTGAGCCATTGATAGGTCGATGACGAGCCAGGCCTCATCTTGGTGATCACGCAGCGCGCGGCTGACCCGTTGGAGCATCCCGGCTACTTG
The DNA here is from genome assembly GCA_023381895.1 of Chloroflexota bacterium. The sequence goes on along the minus strand of JAMCTA010000056.1, from coordinate 36,595 downwards.
ACCACGTATCTCGTCCGGAGCGAGCGTATCAGTGCCTGGCATAGAAACTTATCTTTCAGCGAACTATTTTGAATATTCTAAGCAATTTCACTGTGTGAAGCAAGGATCGTGCGACCCACGGTCAGACCGCCGGATCTCAACGGCTCGGAGAGGAAGCAGGCTCAGGCAGCGAAAACGATACGCTGACCCGAAAGGCCTGCCTGACTGTCGCCTTAATCCCGGGTGGGTGGCTTAGCAGGAGGCCCTTTCGATGGTGGAGTCCCTTGGTCCAACAGGCGCGCTTGCCACTCCACGAGTTGTTTCATATGGCGCTGCTGCTGCATGAGATCCTGAACCAAGGCCTCGAGAGTGGCGATCCGGCGTTCGACACTGTCATTGTTGGTTGGCAGGACGGGTTGCTCCCACCGCCGGCTAAGCGCCTGTGCTGGTCCCCAAGCAATGACACCGAAGACAGCAAGGGCGGTGAGGGCCACGAGTACCAGCACATTTCCTGTGCCCACCAAAGGTGCGCCGATGAAGATGGCAAAGATGACGGCCAAAGGCAACCAGGAATTGTGTCCGCGGTTTCGAGCCATTGAAGTGCATTTCTGTGGATATATGCTTGCGCTCAGTATACCGGTACGCGGGCAGGTGTCGAGTGAGAGTCCTTTTATGCTGCAGTCGCACGCTTGAGTCTCTACAATGGTCACAGAAGAAGTGGTGTGCCCCGCGCGGAAAGAAAGGGGAGAGTGACTGTGGCTGGTGAGACGCTGGTGTTTGCTGGAACATATACTCGGGGTAGCGCTGGCGATGGCTCAACCTCGGAGGGTATCTACACGTTTCGCCTGGATGAGGCCACAGGCGCCTTGGACCCCGTCGGTGCTGCTGGGAACGTGACGAACCCATCGTTCTTGGCGCTGCACCCCTCGGGATCTTTCCTCTATGCCGTGAGCGAGATGGGTGGTGAGGGCAGCGAGCGTCGAGGTGGCTTGGCTGCGTTTCGCATTGAGACCGATGGGCGGCTGACGTACCTTAATACGGAGTCCACGAAGGGGAATGGACCATGTCACGTCTCGGTCGACTCCTCTGGTCAGTGGGCCCTGGTGGCAAACTATGCTAGCGGAAGCCTTGCTGTAGTATCGATTCAGTCCGATGGCAGACTTGGAGTTGCTGTCAGCTTCATTCAGAACGAGGGGAGCAGCGTCCACCCACAGCGCCAGGAGGGGCCCCACGCACACTCGATCTACCATGTACCAGGTAGCGATCTGGTCCTCGCAAATGATCTCGGTCTCGACCGTGTCCTAGTGTTCCGGCTCGATGCTGCGACAGGTGCGCTGCGACCGAACGGCTCGCCCTGGGTGGCTGCACGTCCCGGAGCAGGGCCGCGCCATCTCGCCATTCACCCATCGCGCAGCCACATCTACGTCATCAATGAGCTCGACTGCACCGTTGCGGTGTACAGCTTTGATCCCGCCTCCGGAAAACTCATTCCGGGGCAGGTGATCTCGACGCTGCCCGCTGGGTTTACGGGTGAGAGCTACTGTGCAGAGGTCCAACTGTCACCAGACGGCCGGTTCCTCTACGGGTCGAACCGTGGGCACGATAGCCTCGCGGTCTACAACGTCAGTGGCGATGGAGCGATGTTGACGCTCGTTGGACATCTGTCTACAGGGGGGAAGTGGCCGCGGAACTTTGGGATTGATCCGTCTGGCCGTTATCTCCTTGCTGCCAATCAGCGCTCCCGATCTATTTTTACATTCAGGTTGTCAAAGGAAACAGGAATGCCGGTTGGCGAGCCTACGGTGACCGAGGTGCCACAACCTGTGTGCATCAAGTTTCTCGTGCGCTAGAGGTCGAGGTTGATGCGTATGAGAAGGAACTATTCTCGCTCCCTCACCGGCTGGCTAGCCTCTACTCCCGTAGCTCACAGCATCTGACAGCCGGTAGTGGGCGTTGGTGGTGTAGGATCGTGAAAGACGGCGTCAACAGAGGGAAAGCAGCCTCCATTCTGAGGGCCTATTGAGTCTGGATGATGTCGTTGCAGTACCCGCACTGGGATTCGGCCACCCCACCGACTTTCACTTTTCCTCCGAAGGTGACCTACTGACCTATCTGTGGAGTCCCAGAGAGGCGCGGCGGCGCTCCCTCTTCCTCATGATGGACCTGAATACCGGCGCAGCTATGGAGCTGGTCCGCGCCGGCGATGATTCCTCTTCGGAGAAGCAGCTCACCCTCGAAGAGACCTTGCGGCAAGAGCGTCAGTGCCAGCGCTCGAGAGGAGTTACTCATCACACTTGGTCACGCACGGGTGCGACCCTCCTTTACGTTATGGATGGCGAGCCATACGTGCTACGTAGCCCGCAAGGGCGTCCGGAGAAGCTCACGGCTCCAGTCAACGCTCCCATTCTTGACCCTGCAGGAGAGTGGGTTGCCTATATCTGTGACACTGAACTCTACGTTCAGCCACTCGGCGAGGAACAGCGTTCTGCTCGGCAACTGACATTCACTGCACGCTATCGTGGCCGTTCAAATGGGCTGGCAGAGTTTGTGGCCCAGGAGGAGATGGCACGCTCTCATGGCTACTGGTGGTCGCTCGATAGCAAGTTCCTGGCCTTCGTAGAAGTCGATGAGTCGGCTATTCCACTCTATCGGATCATCCATCAAGGCAGCGATGAGACCAGCCCCGCCGCTGGGGAGGTACATCACTACCCCTTCCCGGGCGGTCCCAACGGTCGGTACGACTCGGAACCGTCTCGAGAGATGGAGGCGCTCCCAACTGGCTGCCATTGCCGATTCCAAGGGAAGGTTACCTAGCGCGGGTGGATTGGGGCTATGACGGCGCTCTTTACGTACAGCTGCAGAACCGTGTGCAGGATGCGTCTTACTCTATCGTTGCCAGCCTAGTCAGGGCACTGTGAGTCTGCTCGTAGAAGGTCAATCTCAATAGTCTGTTCACCCCGCTCAAGGAGGGCGTCTTGTCGGTGCTTTGACCAGTGGAATGTGGATGGTCGACAGCATTGCCGCGTCGATGAAGAGCATGGGCGTGTGTACTTCACGAGCACGATTCGATCACCGCTCGAGCGGCATCTCTGTGTGGCGGCGCTCGAGCCAGGTCGCGACATCGTCACCATTACCGCTGCGCCAGGTATGCACGCCGTCAGACTCGATGCCCAGTGTCGTCGTTTCGTCACGGTCTCTCATAGCATTGCTGTGCCGCCGCGTGTTGCTCTTGTCGACGCTGCTCGTGGGGTGGAGGAACGGGAGATCTACCGTGAGGAGCATCCGTTGCTGTCCCGGTTACGAACTGCGCAGCCCGAGCTCATTTCCTTCTCTACGAGAGATGGAGCTCGATTGGATGGTGCGTTGTGGCAGCCGCCAGCTAGATTTGGAACAGGTCCTTTCCCCACGGTCGTCAGTGTCTACGGCGGACCCCACGCGCAGCTCGTGACGAACGGGTGGGGGCTCACGGCGTCGATGCGCGCCCAGTATCTCGCTGAACGTGGATTCGTGGTCTTTTCCATTAACAATCGTGGAAGCTACCGGCGCGGAGCACATTTGAGCGAGCTATATGGCGTCATCTGGGAGACCTCGAAGTGCGCGATCAGATAGATGGCGTTCAGTGACTGATCACGCAAGGATTGACTGACCCATGCCGTGTTGGTATCGTCGGGTGGAGCTACGGTGGCTACGTGGTGTTACGTTGCCTCATCCAGTCACCGGAGACCTTTCGCGCTGGCGTCGCGGGGGTGCCGGTCACGCATTGGGATGGGTATGACACGCACTACACCGAGCGGTACATGGGGCTGTTGGACGACATGCCCCAGGGTACGAACGCAGTAGCACGTGGTTTGCTCTCGAGAACCTACGGGGCAAGCCGCTCATTGTTCACGGACTCATCGACGAGAACATACACTTCCGGCACACGGCACGCCTTATCAAGCGTCTAATCGCTGCGGACAAGGACTTCGACGTACTCGTGCTCCCTAATGAGCGCCACGGCTTGCGTAGTGCCGCTGTGCGGCGCTACGTCGAGCGACGGACGATTGACTTTCTAGAGCGGAACCTCGCGCCGGGTTCCTGAACCTATTCGTTTTATTCAGCGTGTTTCCGCGCAACGATGATCGTTCCGTCATCGCGATAAGCCTGTAAACAATCTGGCGCCCGAGCGCAAGGCTGCGCGAGGAGGCGTCGCTCGTCCAGAGCCCCGCGCCGTACGTGTAATTCCCCTCACCTTTGTTCTGAGATGAAGTGATCTGGAGACGGACAATTCTCTCACGAAGGTGAGGGGGAGCCTGACGGCGTGCTGATGTCACCTGTTTCTAACGATCCTCCCTACATTGATGTAAACGAAACTACTCATAGTTATAACGATGAGTAACAGAACGTATACACTGTCTCATCCGTATGCCACTGATGAGAAACACAGAGTTGTTCCTCACGCATCTGATGGAAGCCCCATAGTACAGGAGATATCTCATAAACTGCCATCATATCAATAAGTATTGATAACCCCCATTAATTCGAAATATACAAAAAGAATAGTGATAAGATGCGCAGAGTAATCAAGAAGCCATTAGCGGTGCCTCCCCCTGCTGAGGCGTTGTGCTTCTCAGTCAGATAGAGGCCGGGCCGATGAATTCGCTGTAGCCGGCCAAAGATGACAGAATTCCTACGATTCGGTGTATCTCGTGGTAGTATCTCCAGTATCCGATTATCCTGCACCAAGTGTGCAGGAGTGTGGCTCAAAGCCAGGCTTGATCGGTATCTGCTGGGTCTCAGGCAGTTCTGCACCGGGAGGTCCGCATGGGTCGCAGTTGCAGGAAGGTTAGGATTATTGAGGCGGATACTAGCGAGGGCCATTCTTGGCCTGTTGTTCGTGCTACTTGGGCTAGGAGTGCCAAAGGCTGCACTAGCAGACGGGCCGTGGTTCCCTGTAACGCTCACTTGTGCAGGCGTCACCGGCATTATGCGCTCTGGTCACTGGACTTACCCAGGCGCTGCAGGAGAGACAAACACCTCTCCATATAATGTCAATGACCTCATTTACCCTCTGGGAACGCGCTTTGAGCTACAAGATGGCAGTTATTGGACCATTGAAGATACAGGGGCTACGTGGGTACCGCGGTTCTGGAAGTTTGGCGAGCACTTCGACCTGTACATGGCTGTACCGTGTTCAGACACGCCGGGCATGTGGCCAGGGTGGGCCCGTATCGTAAGATGGGGCTGGGGCAGCTAAGTATTGTCTGTACGAGAGCGATGCGTCGCGTCTCACGCAATATGCTCACTCGCAAGCCCTCCGGCGGTTGATGAGGCACAGCACTGCGAGGTGGAATTGGGGTGGGGCTCTGAGGGTGTGTGTTGCCAGGACACATATGAGGTACAGATCTTAGCTCTTAGCGCATTCCCGGTTAGGAGCGGACTCGTTGCCTTGCCGGAGTCAGTCGAGAGGCAGGGGCAATGAGCGAGGTCCTGCTACCGTGTGCTGCTCGGATTGCTGGATGCCTGATGGTCTTGGGCGATAGCTCTGGTGCTCCTCGCCTGCAAGTCCTAAGTCACGTGTGAAGCGGTTGATACGTTTCCTGAGGGCTGCTTCGTATGGAGTTGGAGTGTAGCGAGCTCCGTTACGAGAGCCGCGGTGACCGTAAACACGGGCGTAGCTCGCCGTGAGATGGGGAAAGTGCCGCGCAACGGAGTCGAGGAGCACATCGCGGACTGCTGGCTCGAGGTGGAGTGTGCCCGTCCACGCCCATTGGGCACCGTGATCTACAGCGGAGCGCAGCAGTGCCGCGAGTTGATCGAGGTTATCGGTCAATCGAGGCAACACTGGCGCCAGTGCTATACCACAAGGAATGCCACACCCAGCGATACGTGCGAGCGCGCGTAGACGGCTCTCTGGTGGTGGTGTGCCGGGCTCGATCGTCTGCCATACCAGTTTGTCAAGTGTGATGAGACTGATATTGACAGCTAGCCTCGCCTGACGATTGAGCTCCTGCAACACGTCGAGATCTCGGACCACTAATGTGCCCTTGGTGATGAGCGACGCTGAATTACGGGCAGCAACGAGAACCTCGAGGCAGTCACGAGTGAGGTGGAACCGACCTTCTGCTGGCTGATACGGGTCTGTTGCTGAGCCGATGACGATGGACTCGTGATGCCAGGTCGGCCGGGTGAGCTCGGAGCGCAAGCGCTGAGCGATGTTCGATTTCACATAAATCTGAGTCGAGAAATCCGTGGCCGGTGACAGTCCTAGGAACTCATGCGTTGTGCGAGCGTAGCAGTACGCGCAGTTATGGGCACAGCCGCGATACGGATTGAGTGACCAATGAAAGGGCATTCCTTTGACTTGGTTGAGCGCAGACTTGCACTCGATCAGGTGATACTGCGGCTTCCCCATAGGCATAGTATAGAACAAAAGTTCTATACTATGCAAGTAGGCGAGAGGATCGTCCTAAAGCTGATCTTCCTTGATAAAGCGAAGTAGGCGCTTCCACGCGTCATCACACGCCTCTGCGTAGTCACTCGCACGCCGATCAAAGAAGCTGTGTGGTGCTCCGGGGTACACGTGCAAAGTGTGGGGCACATCAGCCTGCTTGAGGGCGCTATCGAACGCATCCACAGCGGATCGAGGAATACCCTGGTCAGCGCCACCAAAGAGGCCGAGCACTGGGCACGTCATCTTGCTGACGAGGTCGACGGGAGCGGGAGAGCCGTCGCGCGTGGGCCCTACTGGACGGCCATAGAAGCCAACAACGCCGGCAAGGTTCAACCCAGCGGCTGCTAGTGCGAACGAATGACCGCCACCGAAGCAAAACCCAAGAGTGTACATATGAGATGTGGCACCGCCCGCTTCGGAGCGTACGTAGGCGATTGCCGCTGCAACATCCGCGACGATGCTGGTGGCCTTTGTCTGTGGGATGTGGCTCTGCCAGTCGAAGCCATCATCGCGGATTCCTATTCCTGCGGTGCGGCTGAAGTAGTCGATCGCGATGGCGTGGATGCCTTGACTCGCAAGGCGCTCCACCAGGTCTACGTAGTATGGATGCAAGCCGCGGATGTCTGGGAGCACTATGACTCCAGGGGCGCCGTTGCGTTGAGCGCTTGCCGCGTGAACGGAGAACTCTGTGCCGTCGGCAGATCGAAGCGTAAAGGTCCGGCCGTTCACCGAACCTCCATAGATGGGCGGTAAAGGCGGACGATCCAACGCGCTAAAACACATGGGCGGTACCTCTCCTCATCAGTATCAGTCTTGGTGAGGAGAGGTACGCAATTTTCGTGCTGACTCACGCGTGAGAGCGGGCATCAATATCGTCGAGCAAGGGCACGACTTGCTTCTTCCGAGATACGATGTACGGGAGTTCCACCAGTCGCCCCGGAAGCAGCGGCTTGCCGAGCACTTCAGCAACGATCGTCTCATAGCCTGAGATGAGAACGTCGGTCTGTTCACTGATGACGTCCACGACAAGGCACAGAACGACCTCAAACGGGCGCTGTCGCCGTATGCTGTCCATCTCGTTCAGCAACTGTGTACGGATGCTGGTGAGCGCTGTAGCATTCCCAGTCTCAATCGCCGCGATACCGTAGAGATGGCCTTGGATACCGAATTCTTTGAAGTCGCGATGCAGTAGCTCACGTGGCGACATCGCTGCGATGTCGAATGACCGGCTGAAGATCTCCCGCCCCAGGTCTTCCGGATCGATGCCAATGAGATCAGCGAGCTCTGAGGCGGTAGCCCGATCGCGAGCAGTGCATGTTGGCGAGCGAAATAGCACTGTGTCAGTGACGATGGCCGCGAGAAGGAGTCCGGCAATGTTAGGTGGAAGCGCGACGCCGGCTTCACGGTAGAGAGTGGCGATGATTGTTGCTGTGGCCCCCACCGGCTCGAACCGGAGGAAGATCGGGGTCGAGGTCTGCACGGTGGCGATGCGATGGTGATCGATGATGGCACGGATCTCCGCTTGGTCGATGCCCTCCGCCGCCTGGCCCAGCTCATTATGGTCGACCAGCGCCACGGGGCGCCGAGCGGGGTCAAGAAGGTCTGAACGAGCAAGCATCCCCACGGGGTGACCTTGATTATCCACGACTGGTACGCCACGCTGGGTAGTCAGCGTGTACCGAACGTCGTCGAGGAAATCAGTCTCGCGGACGGTCACTGGATCCGTGTGCATGAAGAAGCGCGCCGGAACGCTCATGTTGATCAGTCGCACAGTCTCGAACGTGTGGTGCGGACACGAGATCAGAGCGACGTGGTGCTGCCGTGCAAGGGTCACGATTTCCTTACGCACTGGGAGTCCACCCGTCACGATGAGGGCAGCAACGCCGTGATGAATCAGCGCCTCCTGAGCATCGTGACGATCGCCAACCACTGCAACGCCATCGGGAGGTATGCGCTCGAGCACGATCTGGATCGATGAGGCTGCGACGCGGACTTTGTCGTTTAGCGGCCGGTCACGTGCTTCGACGAGCACCGTGCCATCAATGGCGCGCACGACCGCATCAAAATCCAGCGGAATGTCCTCTGCGTCAGCTCCCATCGAGCCTTCCAGGAAGAAGCGGGCGAAATCCTCAAGCGAGATCAACCCGTGCAAGTAGCCTTGATCGTCGATGATCGGTAAGGATCGCAAGTCCCGCTCGCGCAGAGTCCGGGCGACCTCCAATAGCGAGGCGGAGAGGTCTGCAGTGATCACGGGAGCGCTCATCATATCTCGAACACGAGGACGAACATCCGTGACGAGCGTGGGAGAGGTCGTGCTGAACCGTTGCAGCACCCAGGCAGTATCGGGACGGAGCTCGCCAGCGCGGGCGGCGAAGGCGTGTGGGTCGGACACCTCGCGCAACAAGTGCGCGTAGGCAATCGCCGAACAGATGGCGTCCGTATCTGGATTCGCGTGGCCAATGACGCACGTGCCTGAGCTTGCGAACGAGCGATGCGGCATAGTGAGACTCACCTCCCTGGACATATAGGACAACAGCGGCTCCAGTCCGCCTGTATTGTCCGGGAGGAAGGTGTCCTGCCCCGGTCGGTGCTAACAGCAAGGCGGCGCGAGCCTATGGGGTAGAATAGCAAACGTAAGAGTCCAGACGGTCTTGATCGGGGAGACTCAGGTTTCCTGGGCTGGCCCACGTGTTCTGGGCGTACGAGGCGGAGGGTTCCCAATGGCAGACACCGGAACGGTAACGCTCAAGCGCGGATTAGCGCAGATGCTCAAGGGCGGCGTCATTATGGACGTGGTGAACGCGGAACAGGCTAAGATCGCTGAGGATGCGGGTGCGGTCGCAGTGATGGCACTGGAACGTGTTCCAGCGGATATTCGGGTGTCCGGCGGGGTCGCTCGTATGAGTGATCCGCAGATGGTTCAGGAGATCATCGATGCCGTGACGATTCCGGCGATGGCAAAGGCTCGCATCGGGCATTTCGTAGAAGCGCAAGTGCTCGAGGCTATTGGTGTGGACTTCATTGATGAGAGTGAGGTCCTGACACCGGCGGATAATCAGTTCCATATTGACAAGCATCGGTTCAAGGTGCCGTTTGTGTGTGGCTGCCGGGATCTGGGCGAGGCGTTGCGGCGCATTGGCGAGGGTGCAGCGATGATCCGTACGAAAGGCGAAGCTGGTACTGGCAACGTTGTCGAGGCGGTGACGCATCTCCGTTCAGTTCTCGATAGTCTCCGTCGTGCTACTCGTCTGAACGATCATGATGCAGCTAGGCGCGGAGGGCGTGTTTGTGGGATCTGGCATCTTCAAGTCGGCCGACCCGGCGCGTCGAGCCAAGGCCATCGTCCAGGCGACGACTCACTTCAATGATCCGAAGATCATTGCGGAGGTGTCGCGCGGTCTAGGTGAACCGATGCGCGGCCTCGAAATAAGTTCGATTCCTAAGTCGGAGCTACTTGCCACCCGAGGATGGTAGTGACACCGTGAGTACTATTGGGGTTCTTGCTCTCCAGGGGGCGTTTGTCGAGCACGTGGCGATGTTGCAACGCCTTGGTGCTGACGTTCGCCTGGTCACCTTGCCCGAGCACTTGGAGCAGGTCGATGGACTCATCATCCCTGGAGGTGAGAGCACCACGATTGGTAAGCTCATGGTGGAGTGGAAGCTCTTGGAGCCACTGCGATCTCTCGGAAGCAGCGGTTTCCCGATCTTCGGCAGTTGTGCGGGGGCGATCGTGCTCGCCAAGCACGCTGGGCGCGAGCAGCCCCTGCTGCATCTGATGGACCTCAGCGTTGCGCGGAACGCATTCGGCCGTCAGGTCGATAGCTTTGAAGCAGAGCTGAACATCCCTGCTTTGGGTAGCGAGCCGTTCCACGGTATCTTCATTCGAGCGCCCAAGCTGCATCCGCTCTCTGAAGACGTCGAGGTGTTGTGCCGTCTCCAAGACGGCACAGTTGTTGCTACCCGTCAGCACAACTTGCTTGCCGTATCTTTCCACGCCGAGCTGACAGAAGATTCTCGCCTACATCGATACTTTCTCAACAGTATCGTTGTCACGCAAGGAGGTGACTTACGGGTCGCGCCACCCGACCAAGATCGCGCAGTGACAGCAGAGATCTGAGGCGCCCAGTCTTCAGGAGGGGACGGATATCATCCTTCCGTTCTCCTCGTTAGGGGGTAAGGTGCTCCTACAAGTCCGAGAAGCCGCCATTCTCGACACCATCCGTCTGTTGCGTACCCACTTCACGCCCATAGGAGGAACCCCCGCGCTCATTGAGCATGGCTGCGGCGTGGAATGGCTGCGCGGACTGACCGGAGTGCTATCGGGTCGGCAGCGATGGATCGTCGCAAGTTCTCGCCGTCGCATTCTCGGTGCCATCCAGATGGCGAAGATCTATCGAAGCCCAGTGTGGCAGATCGTTCAGACGAGTAGCACGACGGCTAGCCCACCTTGGTTGGAGGATACGCTCCAGTCGGTGACCCAGCTCGCAGGCTTCCAGGGTATCGAGCGACTCACTGCCTCAGTGATAGAGCACGATGCACGCATCGCTGCGTTTCTCGATGCTGGGTTCCGACCTGTAGGGCGCGAAGAGCTCTTTATCTGGAGAGGAAGTGCTGATGCCGAGGCTCAGCCTTGCGAAGCTGGTGAGCTTTCAGCATTTCGCCGGAGCGACGAGGTCCCCCTGCTGCGGCTAGTGGCGACAACAGTGCCGGTGGAGTTACGCCGTCTCAAACTTTTTCCGCATAGAGGAGTAGTGGACTGGATGGGTTCTCGCGCGGTGATCGTTGGGCACGGCTCTGGGGAACTCACAACGGCTGTGGGCGTGCTGGCGCAACGTCAACTGGGCCATGCTGTCATCCGTCTCTGGGCCCTCGAGGAGCATACTGACACGGCACAGCGGGCTGTGCTGGAGGTAACACGGCGCCTTCAGCGAGATGGCTTCCAAGCCGTGTGGCTCATTGCTCCGTCGTATGACTTCGTGAGCCTTGAAGTTGCGCGTGCGAGCGGCTTTGGCACAGTGACAGAGCGGCTTCAACTGTTGAAGCATACAACTGCCCTCGTGCGGCAGCCCTCCTTTCAGCGCCTCCCCGATCAGATCAAAACGGTCCCGGTAGCAGAAGGACCTTCGCTTTCGGCACGGACGGTGCGCTTGAGTCATCGTGACCAGACTGCGGTAGTACCACAGGCCGGGCAAGATGGTCATGAACTCGTGCACGCGGCTGCCCGAGGTATTGCCGGGTGATGCCCGAGAGCCGCTGCGCTCTTCTGGTCGGCGGATGACTCGAATATCGGGTGAAAACCCTCTGCCGAATTGCCAGCACGCCTCCCGGCTCACCGAAAATTGGATCCCCTGCGATTGGTTGCGTCTGATTTGCACATTCTAGTAAAGGCTCGTAAGAGCAGAAGGAAGGATCGATGACGATTCCTGCAGATCGAACGAGTGTGACCGATGATCTCGACGCCCTGTTGAACGTCCTCCCACAATCAGTGGCAGTCGCTGTTCGCTCTCTGTCTGACTACAGTGACCTCTTGGAAGTCGTGCTTGATCTTGGCCGGGCTCCCGAAGCTCGCTTCACAGGACGAGAGCTACTGCTTGACCTTCCGCCGGTCACGCAGATCGACATCGATCAGGTTCTTGCGGGCGTCGGGGAGATTGGTGGCGACAACCGCGCTGGAATCGCTCGAACACTCCATCGTATCTCCGTGATTCGCAACCGGGGCGGACGCCCTATCGGCTTGACCTGCCGTGTCGGGCGAGCGGTCTACGGAACCATCACCGTCATTCGGGATCTCATCGAGTCGGGGAAGAGCCTACTCTTGCTCGGCAAGCCAGGTGTTGGCAAGACGACCATGCTGCGAGAGGTGGCACGTGTCCTTGCCGATGACTTTCGCAAGCGAGTGATCATCGTCGACACATCGAACGAAATCGCCGGTGACGGAGATATTCCGCATCCGGGAATCGGCCGCTCGCGCCGGATGCAAGTTCCGAGTCCCGCACAGCAACACGCAGTCATGATCGAGGCAGTCGAAAATCACATGCCTGAGGTGATCATTATCGACGAGATTGGCACCGAGCTCGAGGCTGCAGCGGCACGCACGATCGCGGAACGCGGGGTGCAGCTCATCGGTACGGCGCACGGTAACACCCTCGACAATCTCATGATGAACCCCACACTCTCGGATCTTATCGGCGGCATCCAGACGGTCACTCTGGGAGATGAGGAAGCCCGGCGACGAGGAACACGGAAGTCGGTGCTCGAGCGCAAGGCTCCGCCCACATTCCAGATCATCGTCGAGATTGTCGACTGGCGGCATGTGATCGTTCACCATGACGTCGCTGAGACAGTCGATGGCGTGCTGAGCGGCATGCCAGTGAGTGCAGAGGAGCGGGTGCGACGAGAGGATGGTGAGGTACAGACCCATCGCATGCAGACCCCGCCGCTACGGGCCGATCTTCCAGAGAGAAGCCGGCATCGAACCCCAGAACCCGGCCTGACTCACGGATGGAGCGGCCGCACTCCTGTAGGACATTCTGTCTCGAGTGACCATGCCCTGCAGATGAGCGAGGTGAATCACCAGCACACCCCCGGTGCTGACTCCATCATCAGGCCACTGCGAGTATTTCCGTTCGGGGTGAGCAGCTCGAAGCTCGATGATGCTGCTCGTGCACTGCAGCTCCCACTCGTCGTGTTGCGCGACATGGCTGATGCTCAGGTTGTCCTGACACTACGCAGCTACTTTCGACGCTTCCCTGAGACGCTCCAGGAGGCAGAGGCGCGCGGTATCCCGGTGAATGTTCTTCGGAGTAACACTCAGCAACAAATTCACCAGGCCTTGGTTTCGCTGTTCCATCTCTCCGCGGACCCAGAGGACTATGCGTTGCGGGAGACCGAAGATGCGATCGCCCACGTGCTCGGCACCGGTGAGTCTGTGCAGCTGGAACCAGCAAGTGCAGGCACGCGCCGCCTGCAGCACGCGATGGCCGAGCGCTACAACCTTGTATCGCGGAGCTGGGGCCGAGAGCCCAACCGCAGTGTACGCATCTTTCGGGAAGGGAAGCGCTAGCGTGGATGGAGCCTTCTTTACCTTCGAAGGAATTGATGGAGCCGGCAAGACGACGCAGCTACGGCGCGTCGCCGAAAGGCTCGAACAACTCGGCTATCGGGTCGTACGCACGAGAGAGCCAGGTGGAACCTCGTTAGGCGAAGAGCTGCGCCGGCTGATTCTTCCGCGGAGCGAGAGCCCCAATCATCCGCTGGCCGAGCTGTTTCTCTTGAGCGCGGCCCGCGCCCAGCTCGTTGCAACGGTCATCGTGCCGGCGCTTGCTCAGGGACGGATCGTGCTCGCGGATCGCTTCGCTGACGCTACGCTGGCCTATCAGGGCTATGGACGTGGCCTCCCACTCGACGACTTACGCGCCGTCAACCGGATTGCAACACAAGGCTTGGAACCAACTCGTACGATCTTGCTCGACCTGCCCTTGACCACGAGTGCAGAGCGGTTGCAAGCTCGTGGCAAGGAGAGCTTTTTCGATGAGGCTGGGGTCGAGTTCCGGGAACGCGTGCGCAGCGGCTACCAAATCCTTGCTGCAGAGGAGCGAAATCGCTGGCGCATCGTGAATGGATCTGCTACGCAGGATGCAGTCTTCTCCCAGGTGTGGGCCTCCATCATAGAAGCGGTGGCGGTGTCGATCCGGATTACAAATACGTCTTCACCCTGAATTTCAGAATTCGGACAGACATCACAAAGCTCACGCGGGTGCGCATCACGAGCCAGGCACTGCTTGGGTTCGGCGGTGCTCGCCGGATGCTCCTCGCTGAGGATTCAACGCCCCTGTCTACGCAGTCGCTTGCACGTGGACGCGCGGTCGGTACTCAGGCTCGCTGTCGCCGGGGCGCATGACGATGAATTTGGATCCGACCACCGACGATGCGGCCCCTGCTTCGCCGTCCGATCGAAGTGCTACGATATTGAAAGGTCCAGCAAAGTCGTCGCGCAGGGCAAGTACCTCTTGCAGCGCGGCAATGCAGGCTTCGGTCGGTGACATGCCGAGTTTCATGTTGGTGACCGTGGCGAATGCGGTGCAAGCGCGAATGGCCAGTTCCCCTCGCCCGGTACAGGCGGCAGCGCCGGAGCGATCGTCAGTATAGTTCCCTGCACCGATAATGGGCGAATCACCCAACCTACCTGGATACTTGAGCGCCCAACCGCTCGTGCTCACGCCGCCCGCAAGGTGTCCGGCACGATCCAACGCCAGGAAGTTGACCGTCTCATTGGGCACAGTCGGGTCCACGACCTTCTTCAGGCGTTGGTAGTGGCGCCTCATCGTGTCGTAGTATTGCTCAAGACTAGCGGGCTCATCCTGGTCGGCTTGAGCGAGGCGCTCGGCCCAGATCCGTCGCGCCTGTTCAGTCAGGAGATCAGTACGAGAGAAGCCCATCTCCTCAGCGAAGAGAGCGGCACCCTCGCCAACGAGGAATACGTGCGGGAGCACCTCCATGACACGCCGAGCCACAGAGATGGGATGAGGGTAGTGCTTCAAAGCGCCGACACTTCCGGCGGCGCGCGTCTGCCCGTCCATGATGCTCGCATCGAGCTCAACCTCGCCGAGCAGGTTGGGAAGGCCACCAACTCCTACCGACAAGTCTCTGGTATCGAGCTCCACGGGCTTGATGCCCGCCTCCACAGCATCCAGCGCGGATCCCCCCTTGGTCAAAACCCGGACAGCAGCACGGATACCCACGTCTCCATTGGCGCTGGCGACGACGATCACCTTGTCTTCCCCTCCCAAGCCTGACCGGCGCTCCTGGCCTACTGCCGGCTGTCTGCTACGAGCGCAGCACGGTGGGCAATATATCCTACGCTCGAGTGTGTCGGGAGCGCCGGTCTACGGTGGAGAGTCGAAGGTGACCAGCTGATCTTGTAGAGCAGTGGTGACCTCGGGACCGTGTGCAGTCACGATGAGACTTATCTCGAGGCGGATCCCGAAACGACCAGCAGTATAGAGTCCCGGCTCGATCGTGACACCAGATCCAACCTGCACGATGCGATCATCAGGGAACTCGATGTCATCGAAGTTCGGTCCGTCGCCGTGGATGTGGTGCCAGCCGAGGCTGTGCCCTGTACGATGGGCAATCTCTGCAGCAAATCCTGCATCCGTGATGGCTTTCCGCACAGATTGATCGACCTCTCTTCCGTGGAGAATGCGGCCTTGAGTGAATGCCTGATAGATAGTTTCGAGACCGCGATCACGGGCACGCCTCAGCACGTCGAAGCGCAGCTGAATCTCGGGTGGAACCTCGGCCCTGCCTCCGAGGAATCCGACCCAGGTACTGTCAGCAAATGGCGCGCGCGGATCATTGCGCTTGGCCCAGAGGTCGATGAGAAGCAAGTCGCCGCGAATGATCGGACAAGGATAGACCGGTGAAGCACTGTAGTGTGGGTCAGCAGCGTGGGCGTTCACGGCGACATCCGTAGCACCATTGATCAAGCCAGCTTCCTTGAAATCGGCAACAATGGTGGCCGCGAGCTCGTGCTCGGCAAGTGACTTCCCAGTATACCCGGCATCTAGCGCAGCGCTGAACGCTGCCGCACGCACGTTGTCGACAACTGCCGCTGCTTCACGATGCAGGTGCATCTGGTCCTCATCCCAGCGTACGAGGGCACTGATGAGGTTACCCGACGAGCGCACATCTTTCCCGTGCTCCCTCAGCCAGTCGACAAAACCGGCATCGACCCGAGAGATTGGAGGATTCTCACCGCGAGGCGTGAACTCCATGGCCAGCACTCTGGCCCGGACTAGCACTTCGAGCAGCTGCCGCTGGAAGTCGGCTACCCCGCGGTACAGAGAGGAGGGCCAAGGGGCTCGCGTGATGGTGTGGCCATCCACTGCCGAACCGAAAAGGCGGGGTTCACCGACTGACGGGATCCAGAGAGCACAGCGCCTCGTCACAATTCCACTGAGGCCGGCAAGGTCTGTGAAGATGGGATTGCTGCCTCGAAAATCGACGAGAAGCCAGCCATCGAAGCCGAATCGTGTGGCTTCTTCTTGAATCTGTGTTACCAGCATCGGCGGAAAAGCTCCGACATTTCCTCAGGACTAGTAAGCCGAGGATTGAGCGCAATGTTGCCGCTCTTCATTGCGTCGGCAGCGAGGGCTGGCAGACCCTCTTCAGGGATGCCAACAGCCCGTAGAGATTCAGGTACCCCGATGCTCTTGGAGAGTTTCCGGACGAGCTCCACCGCGGCACGGGCATCACGGTCAGTGTCACCGGTGGCGTGATGTCCCATTGCCGCGGCGATGTCAGCAAACTTCTGGGATGCTGCCGGAAGGTTGAACTCCATAACGGTGGGTAGGATGATCGCATTCGCCACGCCGTGAGGAACATTGAACCAGCCACCCACGGGATGGGACATAGCGTGCACATTGCCGAGGCGAACCTGCGAGAAAGCCACTCCCGCGAGCCAGCAGGCCATAAGCATGGATGCGCGTGCCTCGACATCGCTCCCATTGTGGACCGCTTGATCCAGAGACGTGTGCACGAGGCTGACACTGCGCAAGCTCAGCGCCTCTGTCAGAGGGTAGGCGTCTTTGTTGACGTACGACTCGATAGCGTGCGTCAATGTGTCCATCCCCACTGCCGCAGTCAGCGCTGGCGGCATTGTCAGCGTCACCTCTGGATCGAGTACAGCCTCGACCATTGTTGCGTAGGAAGAGGCGACGGTGAACTTAAAGTGCCGTGAGCGGTCAGTGATGACGCAGAAGATGGTGACCTCGCTGGCCGTTCCTGCCGTGGTTGGCACGGCGATGATTGGCGTTGGGGGTTGTGGGACTTTTTCAAATCCTTCGTAGTCGGTGATCTTGCCGCCGTTGGTTGCTAGGATGCCCACAGCTTTGGAAGTATCCATCACACTGCCGCCCCCAAGGGCAAGAATGAGCTGGGCGCCGCTCTCTCGAAATGCGGTAATCGCACGCTCGACCGTCTCTATCGAGGGATTCGCTTCGACGTCAGAGAACTGGGCCCACTCAATGCCTGCGTTACGCAAGTACATTGTAGTTCGGTCGAGGAGCCCGGCACGAATGACGCCCACATCCGTCACGATGAAGACGCGCTGCGGCGCGTATCGTTGCACGACTTCGCCCAGTTGGGCAAGTGTCCCCTTGCCGAATCGGACCTGCGTCGGGGATCGAAACGTGCTGATGATTCCTGCCACTAACCTACCTCCTGCTTTTGGCCTAGTCTAGAGCCTGGAACAGATGCGGCCAAGAGCAGGAGTGGCTCACGGTGTGAGTTAAGGTCGGAGCTCTGGGGCCGTCTCGGTTACGGGAGCGTTGGGTGCGTGTCTACGGGAAGGTACTGGCGCGCTACTTTGGCAACAACGGTGTAGGCAGGATCAAAGACATTCCCGATGTCGTATTCGATGACCTGGCCGAGAAGCAGCGAAGCGTGCTGGGCGGTCAGTCCGTAGTCTTCCTGGAGCCAGCGCAGAAGCTCTGTCGTTGCGTGCTGAAGTGCTTGATCAAGAGGACGCGCATTGCCGGCTGCAACGAGATAGTTGCCGGTGATAGCTCGGGGCCAGCGGATTGCAGCGGGACGCTTCACCACTTCAACGGAGAACTCGACATCCATTGAGATCTCAATTCCGGTTCCGACGACTTCGCCATCACCTTGAACCGCATGCCCATCGCCAAGATGGAACAGCGCCCCATCGACAAAGACTGGAAAATAGACTGTGGCACCGACGCCAAAGTGGCGATAGTCCATATTGCCACCGTGTGGTCCCGACGTGGCAGTTGAGATTGCCTGGCCCTGATTTGGAGCTACACCGAAACATCCGAGCATCGGGTGCAGGGGTATGGTGAGCGGACCACCCGGATAGCCGTCCCAGCGCAACCGGGCCACCATCTTCTCAACATCGACATCCCACAATGCCACGGGGCGCTCTGTGGGCAGCTCAGTGACCATATCTGGATCGACGACATTGACAGCCAGAGACGAGGCAGTCCATCCCGTTGGGCGGTTGGGGCGAAGCTCGTGGAAGCGCACGGCCAGAACATCGCCCGGCTCTGCGCCTTCGACGAAGAATGGACCGGTTTGGGGATTGCCGCGCGTGGCGACGGACTGCCCCAGCTGGTCGATCCCTCGTGCATCCACTGTCGCTGTCCGTACGTGATCCCCAGAGGCGATGGACAGTACGGGCTCATGTGAGCCAAGAGTGTTGTAGTAGTGTGTGGGCGTAAACACGTGCGTAGTCACGCGGACTTCCCCTTTCTCCAGTCCTCGCCTGTCTTAGAAGACGAGCCATTCAGCGATGAGCAGCGAATGCTCGAGCAATCTCGCGCTGCGCTTCGCGCTCTGCAATACTCTCACGCTTATCGTACTGTCGCTTCCCACGGGCGAGTCCCAGGGCAACCTTTGCTCGCCCGTGCTTGAGATACAGGCGTAGAGGCACCAGAGTAAGACCTGCACGCTGGACCTTGCTGCCAAGCGCTATGATCTCCTGACGGTGCATGAGGAGCTTGCGGTCACGCTTAGGCTCATGGTTGTAGCGGTTGCCTTGCTCGTACGGTGCAATGTGGACATTGTACAGCCAGAGTTCACCGTTGCGAACTTGTGCGTAGCCATCACGAAGGTTGACCCGGCCAGTGCGGATCGACTTGATTTCAGTGCCAGTCAGCACGATTCCTGTCTCAAACGTGTCCTCGATGAAGTAGTCGTGGTAGGCCCTGCGGTTGACTGCTATGGTGTCGTCGCCATCGTGGGATTGGTGATTGTGTCCGCTCATATGGGTTTGCCATCATCACGAAGCGGAATATGAGGAGCACGCCGGCGTGTTGGAGTCGTGCGAGCCGTTGACGCGATCCGCGAGGAATGTGCCTGGTACTGTTCATTCTCGTCGACGAGTGCCCGAAGATCATCCGCTCGTGCAACGTTTTCGCCTTCTGCGAGCCACAGCGCGTGATCGGGCCACTGGGGGTTGCTAGGAGTAGCCACTCTGCGGAACAGCAAGCCCTGAAGCGTCAAGCCTTCGCTATCAAGGCGATAGATAAGAAGGCGCGGACACGAGGTTAGACGGTGCACGATCGCATCAGGGGCTATGTCTCCTGGTATGGCGACGAGCGATGCATCGCGTGCCACATGGGAATAGGCAAGGCGACCACGCGTCAGTGGCAGCGCGACCGCGTCGACACCAATGGCTATCAGGTACTCCGTGACGATCCTACGCTCGACATAATCATGGATATCACCCGCCCTGGGTTCCACGTGATAGCCGAGGAGGCGGTCGCGTGCTTCCATTGCAGCCGGTCCTTGGGGAAGCGTATCAAGCTGCTCGAGAAGCTCGCTCTCGACCGTGAGGAGAGCTTCCGAGTCTGCGATGCGGATTTCAGTCAGTTCGATGAGCTTTGCTTCGATAAGCTCTGCCAGATTCAGCGGTCCTCGTGTCGTGACCTGTCGCGGGCGATTTCCATTCGTTGTCACGTCGTGATCCCTTCGCCTTCAACCATCCGTGTGTGCGACATCCCCCAGCCACACACTGGGGCGAGAGGGGGCTGGATGGAATATGCCATAACTCATCGTTCAGCATAACAGCAGGCCGTTTACGGCCGGTGATACAGTCGCGACGAGACGAGATTGGTCTCGCGAAGCATTGCTGAAGGAACTTCTGATTGTCGTATTCCGTTGTCAGTGTGGTGAAGGCTTGGGAGTCACCTCACCACGTTGTAAAGTGCAAAGGAGGTGCCAAGTGTGGCGGATCTGGCAGGGTGTGATCGCGGGATTGCTTGTCGTATGCTTGGGAGTAGCTGCAGCCATGGTTGGTCGGTCCGAGCCGGGCGGTCCGTTTGCAGCGGTGCAGCCACTTGTTCCCCGTGCCCAGGCGGAGACTAGTGTGAACGGAAGCGCCACCAATACTCCTGCGCCAGACATCGTTGTGACGGGTGAGGGCAGCGCATCAGCCGCCCCGGACGTGGCCTACCTCACGTTTGGCGTCGTAACGCAGGCTGCAACTGCAGCCAGCGCATCATCAGAGAACGCACACACGATGTCGACGGTGATTGCTGCCTTGAAAGCGCAGGGGATCGACGCCAAGGACATCAGGACGCTGAACTACTCAATCGAACCAGAGTATTCACGTGGACAGAACGGCGCGGGGACACCAAAAATCACCGGCTATAGTGCGAGGAACTCCGTCCAAGTGACGGCACGGAATGTCTCTAAGGCGGCAGCCGTCCTCGATGCGGGAGTGATGGCTGGTGCCAACTCGTCGGTCAGCATCCAGTTCGGGATTGCTGATCCGACGGCTTTGCAGTTACAAGCGTTGAAAGCTGCGATGGCTCAAGCGCGGGCCAAGGCGGATGCTATCGCCGCGGCCGCTGGTGTGAAGATCACCGGAATTATCAACGTGTCGGAGCAAAGCAGCGGTGGACCCCGCCCTGTCTCATCTATTGCCCCGATGGCTGCGTCGACTGCTGTACGGACACCGGTTGAGGTTGGGACGCAGCAAGTCACGTCCCGCGTCGCGGTGACGTTCGCTTACAGTCAGTAGGGCACTAGGCCAACACAAGCGCACCGCGCAGACTGATCGCAACGACTCGCGAACCTCTTCTGGGATCTGGACGACTCTATGCTTCCTGTGCTGTACTGTGAGATATGGGGAAGAGCACGCACGGTCTTATTATCGCGATTACCGGAAATATCGCGTGCGGCAAGAGCACCGTTTCTCGGAGGCTGGCAGAGAAGGGCGCGACGATCATCGATGCCGACGTTGTGGCAGGGGATCTCATGCGACCGCATCAACCGGCCTGGAAAGCCGTGGTTGCTGCATTCGGTCGAGACATCTTGCAAAACGATGAATCTATCAATCGGTCAGTTCTCCGCTCCCTCGTGTTTGCAGATACGGATCAGCTGAAGCGACTCGACGCGGCCGTGCATCCGTTCGTTCATGAGCTGCTAGTACAGCGGATTCAGACGGTTCCTCTCTCGGAAGTCTTGGTGATTGAGGCTGTAGCGATCGTCGAGGCGGGAACAGCGCGCCTCGTTGATAGCCTCTGGCTGGTGCTGAGCTCACCGCAGCACCAGGTGTCCCGTCTGGTTGCGCAGCGAGGACTTAGTGAGCAGGACGCGTGGTTTCGAGTACGTGGACAGACCTCTGCCGAGGAGAAAATTGCTCTTGCGGACGTGGTGATCAGGAACGATGGGGCGCTTGACAGCCTTCTCGAGCAGACTGATCGGGCGTGGGAGATGACGCTGGATAGGTGGAGGGATAAGCAGAAGGGGGCAAGAGAGACATGAATAAGCCGCACGCCGTCATCGCTCGGCGTATCGCTCCAGAAGCGGTGCACTTGCTCCAACAGCACGCATCGGTGTGGCAATGGGATTCGAGCGACCCAGTTCCGCGAGCTATCCTCCTAGAACGCCTAGGTGAAGCCGATGCTCTTCTCGCTCTGCTCACCGAGCGTATCGACGATGAGTTGCTCGCAGTGGCACCCCGGCTTCGCATCGTCGCAAACATGGCAGTGGGGTATGACAACGTTGACGTTGCCGCTGCTCGTCGACGGGGCGTGATCGTGACCAATACTCCAGGAGTCCTGACTGAGACATCGGCCGAGTTCGCGCTCGCTCTCATCATGGCAGCGACACGGCGGCTGAAGGAGGCGATGCGCTGGGTCGAGCGAGGTCATTGGACGACCTGGGATCCGCTCTTACTCCTGGGCATCGACCTGGCAGGTGCGACCTTGGGCTTGGTCGGGTATGGTCGCATTGCTGCTGCAGTCGCGCGGAGAGCACACGCTCTCGGGATGCGTGTGCTCTATCACGCACGCTCACGGCACATAGAGGACGAGGAGAGACTCGGAGTAGAGTGTGCCGAACTCCCGTCGCTACTGGCACTGAGCGATGTTGTGTCTCTGCACGTGCCGTTGAGCCGGGAGACCTATCATCTCATCGGTGAGCCGGAGCTTCGACTCATGAAGCGAAGCGCGTTTCTCGTCAACACGGCACGGGGCGGTGTCATCGATCCGGATGCCCTGGTACGCGCTCTCCGGGAGGGCACGATTGCGGGTGCTGCTCTTGACGTAACAGAGCCTGAGCCCTTGACAGCAGATCATCCTTTGGTGCAGCTCGATAACTGTCTCGTTGTGCCACACATCGCGAGTGCCAGCGTTGCCACGAGAACGCGCATGGCTACCCTAGCCGTGGAAAACATCATTGCTGTTCTGTCCAGGCGAGCACCACTTACTCCAGTGTTGTAGCTGGATCGCTGGGCGGCCGCGCACCGGCTTCAGAGACCGCCTACCCCACCTCGCTCACCAAGTGTCGCTGCCGTACTAGAGGCTTGTCTGCGCCTTGGCGCTGTCAATCAGTTGTCGCAGTCGCTGCCGCCGCTCGGTGGCTTCCGGGCTGGGCCGGCGCAGTGGCGGCAGTGGAGCGGTCGCGCTGCCCGCCTCAAACCAGCCTGTACGCGATTGATAGATCCTGGCGAGGTCGTAGTCGAACAACTCGGATTGGTGGGCCCAACGCACGGCATTGGCGATAATACGGCGAATCTCCGGCTGATAGTAGATGGGGAAGTGCTCGTGGCCGGGGCTAAAGTAGAAGACGCGGCCCTTGCCACGCCGGAAGCAGCAGCCGCTGCGGAAGACTTCGCCGCCGCTATATGAGCTGATGAAGACTAACTCATCCGGCACGGGGATGTCGAAGATTTCACCGTACATTTCCGAACGGGGTATGACGAAGCCGTGCTTGACCCCTGCCGAGATCGGGTGGCTGGGACTGACTGTCCAGACCATCTCCCGGTCGTCGGCTTCGCGCCAGCGCAGGGTACAGTGGGTGCCCATCAGCTTACGGAAGATGGCGGAGTAGTGGCCGGAGTGCAGCACGACGAGACCCATCCCCGCCAGGACCCGCGCCTGCAGCCGGTCGACGATGGCCGGGTGCACGTCGTTCTGAGTGGTGTGCGACCACCAGATCAGGACGTCAGTCGCATCAACTGCCTCTTGTGTGAGGCCATGTCCCGGATCTAGGAAGGTGGCCGTACGCACCGCGGCGGCGTCCCCGAGATATTCCCGGATACCCTCGGCAATGACGGTGTGCATCCCTTCGGGGTACACCTGTTGCACCACGGGATCAACCTGCTCGTGGATGTTCTCGCCCCATACCAGCGCCCGGACTTGTCGATCGCTCACCTGTAGTCCCCCTGTCGCTATTCTGCCCATCGCTGCAGATAGGCCGGTTCTCCCCATGCTAGGGGACCGGGGATCTCTTGCCTCCCAGCAACTGCTGGAATAGTACCCATCTATATATATGCGTGGCAGCGGTGATATTGGATCCAACCACATTCGGGCACTGGTTCAGTCCGCCGGACGGTATTCCTCAAGGCCGTGCGCCCCTTGACTTCTATAACGCAAACGGTTCCACTACAGGGGTGATTAGCGTCCACCGCCTCATCTGGGATTCCGGAAACGTGGCCCACATCGCCCGCCATGGGGTGACCCTAGAGGAGGTGGAGCAGGTGTGCCACGGAACCTTTATCGTTCGCCAGGCTGCTCTCGGGCGGCTGATGCTGATCGGACCAACCCTGGAAGGACGCATGCTCGCCGCCGTGCTGGATCCTGAGCCAGACGAGCCGGCCGCCTACTATCCGGTGACTGCCCCGCCCGGCAAGCTGCAAAGACCGCCGGCACTACCAGGAAGAGCGAGGAGGTGAAAAACCATGACCCGAGGCAAAAGAGCGCTACAGCTCAAGCCCAAAGAACCGATCCCCGAATTCAAAACTCGCGCGGAAGCGGCGGAGTTCTGAGATACCCATGATGTGGCGGACTATTGGGGCGTTGTGCTAGTTGAACGCGAGTGCCTTGATCTGCAAGAAGTCGGTGACGCCGAGCAGGCGGTTGAGCTAGAGACAGAGGGTATGCGCGGCCAGCTTGGTGTGGAGGCGGGCGCACAAGCCGGGGAACGTATGTGCATGGTTGGTTTCAATGTGGAACTGCTCGTCGAGCTGGCCGTTGACCGTCTCGACGATCTGGCGGGCGCTGTTGAGCAGACGACAGACGGCCGCCGGCAACTGGCGGTGTTGATTGCGGCGGGGCACGGTGAGCAGGCGGACCCGGCGCTGCTGCCAGAGGGCCGCGGCGACCGTCTCGCTGATGTAGGCTTTGTCGCCCAGGGCGTCCAGGTCGGTATGGTCGAGGAGCAGCTCGGCGCCCGCCTGCAGCTCGCTCACGTTGGCGGGAGCGAGCTCGAACTCCAGGATCGCCCCGCCCAACGTCACGAGCAGGTGCAGCTTATCGCCAAAGATCGTCTGCTTTTTGCTGCAGACCTTGCCGAAGGTGGCCCCGGCGGCCTTCCAATCGTCGGTAGCGGCCGAACCGGGGACCAGGTGAAACGCCATGACGGGGACGGGCAAGCTATCGATGACGCACTGCCGGTCCGCGGCCGCGTCCAGCAGCTCCAGGATAGTGCGTCGGACGAGATTGAGGAGGTCCGCCAACTGGCGCCGCCGTCGGTGGAAGCGGCTCTGAGTGGGCAGGTGCGGAAACAGATCGCGGTGCGTCTGCCAGTGACTGAGGAGCTCCGTCTCCACGTCCCAGCCCCGGCACTCCCCAACGATGGCCAGGGTAAGGAGCTCGCTGTCCGAACAGTGCGGCGCCGGTCCCGGACGGCGCAACCACGGCGTCAGCTTCGCCACCACCTCGTCGATCACGACAAAGGTCCACAGACAGAAATCGTCGAAGTCAGCTATCATCTGGGGGCGCCTCCAGTGGTACGGGTCGGCTTGTCAAGCACCACCAGCGTACACCGGAGGCGTGCACCCCGCACGGATCAACTAGCATAAGACCCTACTAAGAAAACCCGGACCGTCTGCCCAAGAAAAATTTAGCCGGGACCTCTCTCAACCAGTCTGACTGTCGATTCAGAACAGCCGGAACGCTGCCGTCAGCATCAGGGGTCCACGGTAATGCCGCGTTGACGAGCCGCTTGGGCTAACCGCGCGTCCAAAGTCCACAAGCTCGCCTGCATCTCCTGCGCCAGCACCAGGTACTGAGCATCATAGGCACCCAAGTGATCGGAAATCGCGGTGGCCAAGCTGGCTAAGGGGTCCACCGCGTATTCTTCCACCCCAAAGGCTCGCAAGGCGTTCAGCGCCGCTTCAGCCAACGACGAGTCGATCCGCGCCCGTTGAACCGCTACCGCCAGCACGTTCGCGATTTCCGACCAGAAAATTGGAGGGACGATGAGATGGGGCTCGGGTTGATCCATCGCATCGCCGCGCAACTTCAAGGCGTCGACGTTGGACTCATCCGGCAATACCCAGCATAAGGCGACAGACGCATCCAGAACATAGATGGGTGTCATGAACGTCCGTGGTCCCGCAGCTCGCGGATGTCGTCGGCCGAGAAGGTTGTAGCCACTTGGCGGCGCACCTGGTCCATGGCGTCCGCCGCTTCGCGACGATTCGGCTGGCGCAAAGCGCGGACGGCAGCCCGCGCCATAAATTCAGACAGCGAGACACCCAATCGGCTAGCCGCCGCCTTGAGGTCCCGATGCGTCTCATCATTGAGATAGATACTAACCTTATGGGCCATGACCCCACCTCCTACGCCGCGAGTCTAACGCCATAACGCTAAAGAGTCAACGAAAGAAATCCTTGCCCTATCCGAACACTTCTAATACGACAACGAGCCTTATCCCTCGTAAGAACACAGGAGCCGTAGCGCTGCGGCTACTCGGCGTTGCGGAAGCGGACTTTCATCTCTTCATAGCACGTACTCGTTCACGGTGGGGGCAGAGGGGAGGACATAGACGCCACTTCTGTGGCTGGTGGCGAGCAAAGCGCCGGTGAAGCGGCACTGGTCTGTGGACGCGCTGTCACTCACTCTCCTCGACCAGGATGCCAATCTGCCGGAATGCCTCGCGGATCTTGTCCTCGTAGTCCTGCTCGGACATCTGGCCGTCGGCGACCGCGATGGTGATCTCCATCCGGTTGAAGCGTTGCTGGAGCAGGTTCATCACGCCCATCAGCCCGGACACCTTGCCGCGCGGGACCGTGAAGGTGAGTGTCAGGCTGCGCCGCACGGCGGGGAGCGTCCCCATCCCGCCGCTGGCGGACCCGCCGGAACCGTCCGGGGGAGACATCGACCCGGTTTCCCGCACGTTGGTAGCTTCGCCCTGGCCAGTCGGCGCCGGCACGTAGATAGACTCCTTCGTTTTCGCGGCAGCCCGTTGCGCCGCGCAGACCTCGGCGTCAATGAGGATCTCGCCACTGGAAAGGGAGATGGACGGTTCCTCGCCGAAATAGAGGCACCTGGGCTGCCCGTCCACCAGTTCGCCCAGACCGAAGATGCTGCCGCGCACGCCCTCGGCGATGCCCGTCTCCCAGGCCTCTGGGCCTCGGGCACGGCGTTCCCCCGGCGTGCGCAGACCGGCCTGGTAGAGCTGTTCCGTACTCACCCAGTCGCGATTGCGGAGATACAACTCTTTGATGACGCGCGGCGCCACGCGTTCCAGGATCTCGCCGTCCAGGCGGAGCTTGTCGTAGACCTCCTGATCCAGCCCTTTCGACTCGCCGTAGGTCGGGACGCCCAGGTCGCCTTCTTTGACGCCGTCGCGGCTGGGGAGAAAGAGCTGGCGGTAGGCACGGCGCAAGGCCTCGCCGAGGTCCCCGTCCGCCTTCTTCAGCCCGTCGGCGATCTCCTTCCGCTGAGCCGACGAGAGGGTCGGCAGGGCTTCCTTGCTCAGCGTGTCGTAGGCAAGCCGCTTGCGGAGAAGGGTCGCCAGCGCGGTATGCTCACCGCCCAGCGGTGCCAGGAAGAAGAGGGTGTTGCGGTTGACACGCGGCGTACCGCCTTTGCGTTCGAGGAACGCGCGCATCGCGGCCCCGTCGGCGGCGCGCAGGACCAGAAGCTTCATGTCCGGCGTATCCAGGATGCCGTCGTCCCGCTCCGGCCAGATGTACACCTTGAGCGGGGAGCGCCCGATCGCGCGCTTGAGCAGCTCCCGCTCCGCTTCCTCGATCGCCTTGGGCGTCACGTTTTCCATCCGTGTCAGCAGGATGCGGTTCAAATTGGGCTGCGTGCTGAAGAAATAGCGGCCGGACTGTTGCTGCACATAGAAAAGTTGCTCCTTGAGTTGCTCCACGGCCTCGGCGGCGGCGCTGGATGGGTTGTCCAGCGTGGTGGCGCTGCGTTTGATCTCGCCCAGCGCCGCCCCGCGTTCGATCCCGCCGGAGAAGGAGTACATGAAGATGGTCGTTGCCACACGAGAGCCGAGGCCAAGGCCCTGGTAGGCTGGGCCAAGCGCCAGGTTCGCCCGCCGGGCGCCGGCGTCAGGGCCGGTGATGTCGGCGGCGATGACGCTGTCGTACTCGGGTCCGGCGTGCTTGAGCAGCTCGCGACGGATCTCCTGGTCGGCCAGGTCGAAGTCGGCCAAACTCAGGTAGGGAACGTTGCGGTCCCGCAGCGCGTGGATCACCAGCGCGAGCAGGCGAAGGACGCCGCGCGTGCGCTGGAAACTGGTGAGGCTGCCCCAGCGCTCGTAGAGGACGTCGACGGCCTCGGGCAGAAAAGGGAAGGCGGCGGCGAAGCGCCGCCGATACTCGGACGGCTCGCTGCCCGGCGGTAGCAAGGATTCGCGCGTCGCATAGGCGAGGAACTCATCGACAACACGGAAGGCGGCTGGTTCGTCGATGCTGGTGAAAAGCCGCCGGCGGATAACGTGGCTGATCTCATCTTCCTGGACCGGGGTGTAGATCTTCTCCAGGCGGCCGGAGACGCGCTGCAACTGCGCGAAGAGGCGCTCGGCCTGCTCATCGTAGCGCTCCAGCAGGCTGGCGGGCAGGGTGACGACGAGGCTGACGCGCTCCAACGTGCTCACCAGCTCGGTCAGCTCGTGCATGAAGGCAATGCTCTGGGCGGCGAGGGTGCTGTCGCCCACTCGCACACCAGCGGCCTTGGTGATGTACTCCAGCACTTCGTCCATCAGGATGAGCAGCGGTCCCTGGCCGGCGAGCAGGTTGCGCAGCGCCTCGCCCCGCCCCGGCGATACCAGTCCACCAAACTCCTGCTGTTCGCCGGTGAGTTGCTCTTCCAGCGTCCCCCAGAGGGTGTCGCCCGGTCCCATGGCCGTGCCCACCAGCACCACACGCCGCGCCCCCCATTCTGCCGCCCGGTGGTACATGGCAATGAGGGCGTGCGTCTTGCCGCCGCCGAAGGGAGTCTGGATCTGCAGCACCGGGTCGCCGCCCTGCCCGGCCAGCCTCCGACGTACCACCTCCAGCAGCGCCTTCAGCCCTTCGGTCTCGTAGGTCTTCTGGAAGAACTGGGCCGGATCGTGGTATTCCGCCGGGCCGCGGTCCTGCGCCACTTCCCACAGGTCGGCGGCGAACACGTCCATGGTGAGGCGCCCTGCCAGGATGTCATCGTGCGGGATGGCGATGGTGTGGAAAGCGGTCATGGCGTGTCCTCTTCGGTCATACGCTCTTGCGCCCTTTCGCCCTTCGGTTGGCTCTCTTGCTGGAGGAGCTGCTCCAGCAACGGGACGAGCGTGTTCAGACTGGTCGTGGCCGTGCCCCAGACGACGTCCAGATCAACGGCGAAGTAGCCGTGGGCGATGCGATGGCGCATGCCGCGGATATCTACCCACGGGATATCGGCATAGCGCAGTTCGATCTCCGGCGGGACGTAGCGCGCCGCTTCGCCGATGATCTCCAGGTTGCGGACCACGGCGTCAATCGTCTTCTGATCGCTGGTGAAGGCAGCGAAGTCCATGCCCGCGACGTACTGCCGGCAGTGCGCCGCCGCCTCCAGCATGTCCTCGATCCGTAGCGTCCATTCTCTAGGCTGCATAGACTGCCTCGCGCAGGATGCGGTCGCGCAACTGGCGCTTGAGACCACCGGGCGTGGTCAGGTCAACGCGCCGGCCGAACAGGTCAGCCAGGTGGCGCTCCAGCCGGATCAACTCAAAGAAGCCGACCGGCACGGCGAACTCCACCAGCACATCCACATCGCTGTCGGGCCGCGCCTCATTGCGCGCGACGGAGCCGAAGATGGCGATGGACTTCACACCAAAGCTCTCAAGATCCTGGCGGTGCGCCGCCAGGATCGCCAGCGCCTCATCGCGTTGCACGTCTTGCCTCCTGGATCGCTGCCTCATATTCCGGTCAAGCGTGTCTGGGTCGCCAGCCTCCCGGCTTCCTCGCGCAGCCGCTCGCGTCCCGTGAGGAAGCCGTCCAGCAACTTCTTCTCGCGGCTCTCGTTGGGCAGCGTCTCCGAGACGGCCTGGGCGACGCGATAGAAGGCCTCGCTCTGGGCAAAGCCGCTACCGGCCAAGACGTTTACGAGCGCAGACCGCTGGCTCTTCTCCCAGAGCAGCAGCACGCGGTGGAGCACGTCAACCAGTTCGTGCTTGTCCTCCAGGCTCTCCAGTGTCCGAAGCTGGGGACCGAGCACACGGACAAACTCTTTCTCCTTGCGGATGAAGCTGGCGCGGCCCCACTCGCGGGCCAGGTCGAGGCCGCAGCTCTGGGCCAGCTTGTGCGCTTCATCGAAAGGAACAAGCGCCTCCTTGTACTCCCAGCGCCAGAGGACGTAGAAGCGGGTGAGGCTGGAGATCTGGCCGCCGAAGCCGTCGTGGAGGATCTGGCGCACGGCGTAGTCCGTGGCTAACGTGCGAACGTCCGTCAGCAACCGATCGGCGCGGACCACAGTACCCTCGTAGTCGATAACCTGCTCGTAGCGGCCGAACACCTCGATGCCGGAACCGATGGCGGCGATGAAGAAGTCGGCGCCGCTGATCCCCTCTTCCCACAGCTGCTGGAGCCGTGTGTCCAAGTGCTGGCGCAGTTCTTCACGGACGTCGTTGTAGAAGCCGGTAGACCGACGCGGCAACTTACGAGACACTATATAGATGGAGGAAGCAAGCGCGGCGGAGTCCTGCGCTCGAAGGCGTCCCGCCATCTCGGTGTTGAGCGGCCAAGCGCTAGTAATTACCAAACCGGAATCGAGAAGGGCGTTGATGGTTGTCTCCCAGCCAGCGGTAGACTTGTGGGAATAGACGATCACGGCGACACCATTGGCTTTGAGCACACGGTACATCTCCTGAAAGGCTAATTTGAGCATCCGCTCGAAGAACTCTTTTCCAGCCCTTGCTCCACCCTCATGGTGCGAGTACGCAACGATCTCTTCGGACTTAGGGGTGAGCGGTGTGGCAAAAAGCTCGGGATGAACATGGCCGATTGCACGAAGGAGCCACACGTAGAAAAAATCAGACAGGTATGCATACGGTACGTTGTCGTAGTACGGCGGATCAGTCAGGATGGCGTCGAATGAGTCGCTCTCATACGGCAGTCTCGTCGCTGAGCACTGGGTGACAGTCAAAAATGGAGTTCCGGGCTGTGCAGCGCCCGATGCATTTGCGATCCACTTCTCGTTCTTCTCACATGCCGTGGGCCAGCCTGCGCCTTCAGGATTAAAGGGATTAGATTCAGCATAATCCCACGTCATCTGTAAAGCTTGTCGTCCGAAGGTGTGGACCACACCCCTCCCCCCAGTGGAGTTTAAGATGCATAGAGACGATCCGAAGTCAGCAAGCCTGTCAACGCCAAGGGCGAGGTACGTCGTCACGGCGTTCGCTACCTCACTGTCAACGCCTTCCTGAAGCATTTTCGCGTGCGCCTCCCGCACTTTCT
Source organism: Chloroflexota bacterium (assembly GCA_023381895.1). Next base: position 5,501 of record JAMCTA010000056.1, on the reverse strand, counting down.
CCGTGAAAGTGACCAGTGCCAGCTTCTGGCGAGCGTTAAATAGATCGCCCCATGTCATCATCCCGTACCTCTGGATGCGGAATCCGAGTGTGCCTACAGGCGGAAGGGGCTCATCCGGTACTGGGTCTACGCCCCACTTGCCCGTGAATTGCTCTCGCGCCGCGCTCAATGCGGCCTTCGTGCAGGCGAAGGCTCGGAGGTCGTCGGAGGTGGCCAGGCGGTAGGTCTTCCCTTGGTACCCGGGCTTATGAAGCACCACTGCCAAAAGTCTTTGGGCACTCGCTCGTCCTTTGAAAAGCGAGCGAGTGGTGTCTTGGTCGACGGTCCCCCCGCAGACAAGACACGCGGCGACAGCCCCCGATATCGTTCCTTTGTCTGCGTCAAATTCCGCCGGCCACTCGGCATGGCCGTCTCCGACGATGCGGAAGGTCACGGCACCGTGGTTGGCCTCCGGATATAGTGCAACGCTCTTTCCGTCTCGTGACGCCAGCCAGAACTGTCGCATTAATGGGATCTCGGCCCCACAACTTGGGTTTTGGCAGCAGATGGTCCGCGCCCAAATGTATCCGACCGGAATTGAGCCGTCTGCGTCGGCCGGGTAGAACTCCGCCAGCTCCTTGCGGGCCTCCACCAGTACCCAGTTGCCCCAGTGCCGCACCGCCTCCAGCAGCGGGTTGACCTTCCGCTTCTCGCCGAGCGGCAACCGCTCGTCGCTCGACGGCACCTCCACCTCGACCGATCTGCCGAACCTCTGGGGATACTCCAGCGTTGCCTTGAGCAGCAGCACCGCCACCGGGTTGTAGTCGTTGGCGTAGGCCTCGCAACCGAGGCGCAGGGCCTCCAGCGGATAGGAGCCGCCACCCGAGAAAGGATCGAGGACGCGCGGTGGAACGCCGCCGTTGGCGGCCAGGATCTCATCGCGGGCGCGATCCAAGAGCGACTGGTTGTTGGAGTTCTCCCATTGCGCGAGCTGGATGATGAAATCGCGCCTGCGCTGCCATTCCTCGACGTCCTTGGGCGCCGGCGTCAGAGCGGCATAGGCGGTGGCGCGTGAGGCGGCCAGCGGCCGACGCGCCCACCAGATGTGCAGCGTGCTGATGTGCCCGTGGCGGATGCTTTTCTCGCGGGCCGAGGCGACGCCAACCTCCTTGACGGGAAAGGACTCCTCGATGAAGCGGCGATCGGTCACGTGGTCTCCTTCTGGGCGAGGATGTCCCCCACGGTCACCAGATAGCGCACCTCAACCTGCTCCTCAGGACGGAGGATGGCGGCCGGGTCACGGATGATGTGCAGCTCCGGCGTGCTGGCAGCGTTGAGCACGACGTAGAGGTAGTAGTCCTGCCGAAAGCGCTGCGCCTTGAACCACTCGTTCTGTGTGAGCAGGACCGAGCCGACGCCAGCCCGCGCCTTGACCTCGATGTAGCGTTTTTGGCCCTCGGCGTCCGTGGAGCGGATGTCGAAGCCGAGGTTCTGCTTGGAAACATCCTCCGGCGTGCGACCCTGCCCGCGCTCGTGACGCGTCGTGACCTCCATCCCGATTCGCTCGACCTCCGGGTCGCTCGCCAGACCATCCGCGACGACAACTGCCGGGACCACCCGCACCGCCGCCACGAAGCGCGGCGTCGCCAGGGTGAGCGTCTGCTCCCGCGCCACCGACTCCTGCAGGTCGATCAGCGCTCGCTCGTAGCCGCGCTTCTGCTCTTCTTTGTTACGGATGGGCAAGTCCACGCTCTCGCCTTCCGCTTGTCGTGCGTAAAGCGCGATCAGGTCGCCGTCCAGTTTCACGACCAGGTACTCCAACGATTTGACGCCATATTTCTCCTTGATCGTTCCCTGCCGGCGGCGCTCCTGCGACAGTTCGCCGCGGTACGACTCCAACTCCGGCAGCAGCGCGCCCCAGGCCCGGCGTTTCAACTCGTCCAGGCCGAACGACGGATCGCCGGAGACGTCTCCACCCTCCTGGAGGTCCCAGAGAATGGCGGCATCCGCCGGCCGCATTTCGGCGCTCGTCAGGTCATACATGAGGGCGAAGAGCCGGCTGCCGGCGATCGCGCCCAGCCCGTCACGCACCTCGCTCTCGTAAAAGAGGAGCACGCCGTCAAGCCGGCCATCGGGGTCGGTGAAGGCCGCGCCCTGCCCGAGCGCGGGATCGAGCGTGCGCTCCACCCAGCGCAGCAGCGCCTCGAAGAGCGGGTGGCCGAAGGAAACGAACTCTGCCTCCGGCGTGCGGAAAGCGATCTCTTTGTCGAAGGTGATGAACGGGTAGCGCCGGGCCAGCAGCCCGTGCTGTCGTTGGAACGCGCTGTCGTCGCCGATCTGCCGCACCGCGAATGGCAGGCTCTCCACTGTCAGGAAGCACGACGGCGGGATGACGGTCCCTGTGCCGGCGGGCACCGCGTCCGCTTCCCCGTCGCGCTCGTCGTGCGTTCCGTCGCCGTTCACCTTCGTCCTGACGGCAGGAGCGGCCCGACGCTCGTGCCAGCGCCCGCCGGCCGCGTCCACGGCGCGCTTGAAGAAGGCTTCCGTGTACTCGGGGATGAGGCGGTGCTCGCGCGCCTGGTCGGCCAACTCCCGGATACGCGTGTAGTCGATGTAGCGCGTGGCCAGGCTCTCGCCCAGGTTTTCGCGCACCCGCGCCACGTAGCCCTGATCGACGCGCACATCCAGTTCCCGCAGTATCTCGTCGATGCCGCGGGCGCTGGCGGCGGCCTGGAGCAGCAGGTCGGCCAGGTCGCGGCCCTCCAACACCTCGCCGATGACATCGAAAACCTTGTCGTTGCCCAGCGCCGCTTTGATCTCCTCCAGCTTGGCAAAGAGCCGCGTCAACACCTGTCCCTCGCGCGTGTCCGAGGCGACCAGATTGAAGATGTAGACCTCCTTCGTCTGGCCGTAGCGGTGGATGCGCCCCATGCGCTGTTCCAACCGGTTGGGGTTCCAGGGGAGGTCGTAGTTGACCATCAAGTGGCAGACCTGGAGGTTGATGCCTTCGCCCGCCGCCTCGGTCGCGACCATCAACTGCGCCTCGCCGCGGCGGAAGCTCCCCTCGGCGGCGATGCGCTCCTCCAGGCGCATGCCGCCATGGATGGTGCAGAGGCGGTAGCCCCAGGCGTGCAACCGGCGCTCCAGGTAGTCCAGGGTGTCGTGCGATTCGGTGAAGATAAGCACGCGGACGCCGGGGTCGCTGCGGTCCAACCCTTCCAGCGCCCGGCGCAAGTGACGCAGCTTGATCTCGCCGTCGTTGCCGATGATCGTCTTGGCCTGGGCGATCAGCGCGTCCAGCGTGGCGATCTCCCGCTCGAGTTCCTGGCGGTTCTCCGCCACGCTGAGCGTCTCCCAGAGCTCTTCCTGCCGCCAGCGCTCCTCCTCGCTCAGCTCCTCCGCCGCGTCGATCTCGAACGTGTTGGCCTGCTGGCGCGGGGCGGGCTTGCCCGCGAGGAGATCGCGCAGGCGCGCCTGCCGCCGCTCCAACGAGCGCAGCAGGGCATAGGTACTGGAGGCGAGCCGGCGCTGGAGGATGACCAGGGCGAAAGCGACGTTGCGCCGCCGATCGCGCTGGAGGGCGCGGTTGTACTGCTCGTTGACGTAGCGGGAGAGGTCGTTGTAGAGCGTCTTCTCCGCCGGAGACTCCACGCCGAGCGCGTAGGCGCGGGTCTCGACGTGTCGCGGCAGGAAGAGCGGCCGGCCCTCGAAATCGCGTAGGTCCTCCTTGACGCGCCGGATGAAGAGCGGGTTGTCCTGGTTGCGGATCGACTCTTCCACCATCTCCGGCGTGGCGAAGAAGCCCGGCTCCAACAGGTCCAGGGACAGGCGAAAGCTCTCCGGGTCGCCGCGGTGCGGCGTGGCAGTGAGGAACAGCAAATGCGTGGAATGCTCCGACAGCGCTTCGCCCAGGCGATAGCGGCTCGTCTTGTCCAACTTGGCGCCGTAACGATAGGCGGCCATCTTGTGGGCCTCGTCCACAACCACCAGGTCGAAGTGGACGGCCGCCAGCGAGGCGAGGATGTCTTCTTGCTTGGCAAAGTCGAGCGAGGTGATGATCTGCAGTTCTCGCGCCCAAATGTTCTCGCCGTAGAGGGCGTCCATGACGCCGCGGTCGACGACGGTGAAGTTTTCCTCGAAGCGCTCCTTCAACTCCCGCCGCCACTGGTCCTTGAGGTGCCCCGGCGCAACGATGAGGATGCGCTTGACGAGGTGACGCAGCTTGAGTTCCTTGATGAGCAGCCCGGCCATAATCGTCTTGCCGGCGCCAGGATCGTCGGCGATCAGGAAACGGATGCGCGGCAGCTTGAGCACGTAGCCGTAGACCGCCTCGATCTGGTGGGGCAGAGGATCGACCTCGGAGGTGTTCATGGCCAGCAACGGGTCGTAGAGCGCGGCGAAGCGGTAGCGGCGCGTCTCCATGGCCAGAAAGACGTCGCGCGGCGCCGCCGTAAAAAGGCCGCCGTCGCGCGTTGGCTGGAGCTGCGCCGCCTCGGCGCGGGAGAGGAACTGATCGACATGGCCACGGGACTGGCGTAGCTCGCCCACGATGCGCACGTACGCGCCGCCGTCGATCTCTTCGACGAGCGCCACCTCCACCGGCTCGGGCCAGATGGCGCTCTGGATGGTGTCGCCTTTGGCGATCAGCACCGCCGCACTACTTTCCTCATCGCGTCGCGGCACCGCCGTCCGCTCCTTGCCCTACCGTGGCAGTGTACACCGTTCGCCAGGCGGGGACCAGCACACGTCGTACACGCGCTACGCTCATGTTGGACAGCCAGGTAGCATGACTGATACCTGGCTGCCGGCCAGAGGATCAGCGGCATCGCGACCGCCGCGTCCCTGCGATTCCCAGGGACATTGCAACGTCAGAGGGATGAAATGGGCGCACTTGAGCGGTTGCCGCCGCGTGAGGAACTGCAGCGCGAGTTGGAGGTGAGACTCGCGCCGGCACTCGACTGGCTGGAGCGCTATCTCGCCATCTTCCTCGGCAGGCGGCCACGGCACGTGGCGGACGACAAACGTGGTGAATTGTTACACGCGTGTGCCGCCCAGTTGGTTGAGTTCTTCTACGAGCTGGCTGCGGTCGCCGACGATCCCGATCCGCACCGTCTGGAACGGTATGTCCTGGACATGATGACCAAGTTTGGCACGGAGAGCGTATCGGACGATGGCGCCCGACCGGCGTCACTGGAGGAATGGGCCGACGCCGTGGCCAAGATGGCGGCGCCGTTGAAGGGTTGGCCGAATCGATCGCCGTGGCGCTACCGGGAACGCCACCGGCACTACCGAGCGTTCCTTGCCAGCATCGTCCAACGTGGCGCTTTTGAGAATGCGCTGAGCTTTCTCAACGAGACGGTAGAGTACGGGCTGCTTCCTCAGTTCCAGAAGGTGATGACCGGCCAGTTCCTCCCCGAGGCCGAGCAGAAAGCAGCGCTCGATCCCCGCTGGATCCGGCTGACAGCCGGGGACCTGGCGCGCCTGGATGGGACGCTCACCGCACAGGGTTATGGCCGCTGGCG
>JAMCTA010000125.1 GCA_023381895.1 Chloroflexota bacterium | reverse complement strand
TGTTGTGGTCATCCCGCCTGATTATGCTCCTCCCCATCGTTGCCAGTCTTCTTTCCAGCATCCTCACGCTCGTCATCGCATCGATCAGTCTCGTCGAAATTGTACCGACGCTTCCCGATCTGTTTCGTGGGCTCACATCTGAGATCAACACTACTGAACAGACACTGGTGATCACTACAGTCATCAAATCGATCGACATCTATCTGCTCTCCGCCGTACTCTTCGTCTTCTCCCTCGGGTTGTTCGAGCTCTTCATCAAGCGCATAGAAGTCGCCGGTAATCTGGAAATAGCATCGTCTCTGCTCATCATCAAGAGCCTCGATGACCTCAAGGACCGCCTAGTCAAGATCGTCGTGCTCCTCCTGGTGGTAGCGTTCTTACAGGAGGCGCTTAGCCTCCACTACACTTCTCCGCTGGACCTTCTCTATCTCGCTATCAGCATCGCGCTTGTCGGCGGAGCGATCTTTCTCAGCTCCCGGCTCCCGCACGGCGCTGATGAGGGCTCCTCCGCCTGAGGCAACGCCGCTGGCATTCAAGCCATTCACAGGCAGATCGGGTCGCCCGGCCAGGGGGACGCTGAAAGACAGGGCTGGCCGCGGCCCTGACTCTCGGAATGGCAGTTGCGCGAGGTGAATGTGGGGCGTACACTCGGAGAGAGGCCATGCCGCTGTCAAGTCACGGGCCCCAGTGAAGTCCGGGAACCATGCCCGAACCTGCGCCAGCATCTACCGGAGCTGCAGACATCGACGTACTCGATCAGCTCGTGCGTGATGCGCTGGCGCATCTCTTCGACCCTGCGGCCCTCGAGCACCACGAGCTGGGTCGCGTGCTCCTGCCAGGCACGCACCTCTCTGCCGGAGCCCTGCGCCAGCTCCTGCTCACGGCAATCGAGCGCTTGCATCCACCAGCGCTAGCGCCAAGTGGCAGTCCCGCGTGGCGCCACTATCAAGCGCTGCACCTGCGCTACATCAATGGCTTGAGTCCAGCAGAGGTCGCGTCGACACTCGCTCTCAGCGAGCGTCAGGCGCGGCGTGAGCACCACGAAGCCATCAGCGCTCTCGTGGCACTCCTTCTCGAGTCTCCCAGCCCGAGTCCTCCAGCGCACGCTGGAAGACTCGAAGCTATCAACGAGGACGCTCCACCGCCGTGCGACCTCGGTCTCTTACTCGAAGGCGTAGCTACGACCGTGCAGCCTTTGCTCGCCCAGCGGGGCGCCGAGCTCGTGGCAGAGCCTTTCCCCCACGGCACTGCGGTGTGCTGTAGCAGAGTGCTGCTCCGGCAGAGCCTTCTAGCGCTCATCATCGAGGCATCCAACCGGGGCTGCTGCCACTTCAGGCTCGCAGCGAGCAGCGCCGGTGCGGACGTCACCATCACGCTTGCCATCACTGGCGCCGGTGAGGTGGCTTCTCCCACTTTCTCACCACCGCTCGATCCGGCCGTGATCCTCACCCGCAGACGCACCGAGAGCGGTGGCGTGTGGCAGATCACTGTTCCACGAGCTCACCCGCTGGTGTTGCTCGTCGACGATGACCCCGACTTCGCCCGGCTGTTCCAGCGCTGCCTCACCAACGCCCCGTACAGGACGGTCGCCGCGTCCACGCCGGAAGCGGCTCTCCGCCTCGCGACCACCGAGCGGCCTCAGTGCATCGTTCTCGACGTGCTCCTGCCCTCGTTTGACGGCTGGGAGCTCCTCCAGCAGCTGCAGAGCAGCGGGGACACCGCCCGGATCCCCGTGGTCATTTGCTCCGCGCTCGCCGACCCGGCACTGGCGAGCGCGCTCGGCGCAGCTGCTTGCCTTCCCAAGCCAGTGTCGCCGCGTAGCTTGCTCACCACGGTGGCGAAGGCCTGTGGCGTTAGCTGGGCAACCGCGCCAGCCCCACCCAACAGCAGCTCATCGAGGCGCTCCGACCGGACCAGCGGGTGAGATCGCAACGCCAGGAACCAATCTTGCCCGCTGATGCCAGACAATAGCCCACTCGCCTTCCCTCCTGATATATATCAATGGGTTTGTTACAATACATTGAGCATGCAATGAGTCAATGAGGATATACCGATGAAAGAGCTTCTCACCACGGTCACCCAGCGCGGTCAAGTCACGATCCCGGCCGAGGTGCGGCGCTTACTGGGTGTCAAACCCCGTGATAAGGTCGCCTTCACCATCGCGGAGGGTCGAGTGGAGCTGGCGCCAGCCAGATTCACCCTGGCGTCGGCCTATCAATCCGTCCCGCCCCTCCAGCAGCCCTTGAGCGATGAAGAGATGGCCAAGCTCGCCAAAGAAGAGAAGGCAGAACGCACCGTCCGCAAACTCCGCACTCCATGAAGTTTGTCGACACCAATATCTTCATCCGCTACCTCACTCGTGACGACCCGCACAAGAGCGCGGCCTGCCGGCTATTCTGGCAACAGGTGGCCCAGGGACAAGAGACAGCGGCGACCACGGAGGCGGTCATCGCCGAGGTCTGCTATGTCCTTTCCGCCCCCCGTCTCTACCATCTCAGCCAGGACGAGGTCGCCGCCCGCCTCCGCCCTTTGCTCACCCTGCCTGGACTGAAACTGCCGCATAAGCGCAGTTTCCTGCGCGCCCTCGACCTGTACGCCTTGCACCCCTTTCTGGATTTTGAGGATGCGCTGCAGGCTGCCCACATGGAACGGTTAGGCCTCCAGGAAATCCTCAGCTACGACACCGGCTTCGATCACCTTCCTGGGATCACCAGGTTGGAACCCGAACCGTGAGGAGCGCCACTTTCCATTCAGACACCGAAGCGCTCCGACCGGACCAGCGGGTGAGATCGCACCGGCGCCGTCAGCCCTTCGGCGCTGGCGCCCACCCGGCCGCCTCCACAAACTGGGCCGCGCTCTGCGCCGGTTTCCCATCCGGATGCTGCAGCCAGTTGTTGAAGATGGCGACGCACTGCGTCGCGGGGTTCCAGCCATTCTTGGCGTAGAAGCGCAGGACGTCAGGGCGGTGCCCGGCGAGAATCTTGTAGGGGTCGAAGCCAAGCTTGGCGGCCTCGCCCGGCGGCGCGACGCAATCGGCAGGAGGCGGTGGGATGGGCGTCGCCGTTGGTAGGGCCGCTGCCGCACCAGGAATGATGTGACGAGCCGCTTCTTGCTGCGCAGCAGGCACAAGAGACGGTAGCAGAGCACTCGCCCCGCCGGCGCTCGCCCAAGCGGCGATAACAAGGACAATGCCGAAGCAGACGCCGAGGGCGGCATCCCAAGAGAGAACGGTATGCTTCGTATCCGTCACAATCCTTCTATTCTGTTGCGGAGCCGGCAGTATCACCAGGAGTAGCGGCAGTGCTGTCACGCGGTTGAAGGGCTGGCCACAGTGACCGCCAGTGAAAGTACGCGAAGAGCGCTCGCCAGACAAGCCAGAGCACGGCAGTTACGGCGGCTTCGATTGCCAGCAGCTCGAAGCTGACCGCGAGGTCAGTCTGACCGCTGATACTTGCTCCCAGCATGGCAAGCCCAAGCACCACGATGGTAGCGAGCGCCAGCGCCGGACGAGCCAGAAGAGCCAGGCCAAGAGCGGCGGTGACCAGGACGATGGAGGAGGCCGCGGTCAGCGCGCTGGTCAAGATGGTGATGATAGCAGCTGCCATGACCAGGAGAGAAAATCCCGCGTGGGGCACGTAGCGGGCCCAGGGCTGACGTGCGCCATGCAGCGAGAGCCGCTGCGCAGGGAGCGTGACCTGCAAGCGCTCAAAAAAGCTCTCCCAGAGTCCGAGACCGCAGCCAACGGCCAGACAGTAGTAGACCAGGTCAGCCAGGATGTTGGCGAGGATCTCGTCTCCAGCGAGCACGGAGAGGGCCGTGCTACAAAGGATGGTGAGCGCAGCCCAGATCGGTACAGTGTAAGGAAGACCAAAGATAAAGCTGAGCCCCGCCACGATCAGCAGGACATCGGCACTGGTGCCGGCGTTCCAGCGAAGGAGCACTGTGGTGCAGACCGCGATGACAAGCAGCGTCGCAAGATAGGCGACCACCGTGCCGGTGCGAGATCGACCGCGTGATGGCAGGTCACTCGCCGGGAGCGCTGCTATCCCCACCCACAGGCCATTCTGCTAGGCCCTGTCGAGCGGGCCAGGACGTCGACTGTTCCTAGCGTAACGTCTGTTTCCCCCGCTGTAGTAGCAAGACGGACGCCCGTGGCATGGTTGTAGAGTCCAGCTGTCAGCCGGTACGTTCCGGGCGGCAGCGTGCTGGGCAACGCTAGAGCATGGACGTCGGAGACCTGGCTGCCGGGCAGGAGTGTATCGGTCTGGGCAGCCCCGAAATCAGGAAGTCCGTCGCCCGTGGCGACGAGCTGACCACTCGCATTGAGCAGGTGCACGAAGACAGTGTAGGGTGCAGTAGTGGGATGGAGAGCTCGCCAGAGCAGTGCTACGTCAATTGTGTCTCCTGCTACCGCGGCGCAGGCATCGGTGCTGACCGCAGTGAGCACCATACGCGCGTGGCCGTCCTGAATGAAGCTTGCAGCGACATTGCGGACAGGCGCAGGCTCAAGGCTCCGGACCTCGACGGTCACAGGTGTGGGATTGTCTGTGCCTGCCATCGGCTGGTCGGGGCCCAGGACCCTCAATGGGACAGCGTGTATACCCGGAGGTACGAGCACCGGTAAGGCGACGGGAGTGGCATCACTCGCAAGCGAGACAGGGACCGGCTGGTAGCCGGGCACGACGGCGGTGTGGGCAGCGCGATTGTTGTGGATCTGTGTCCACAAAACGGCCGGAACGGTTTCGTGCGTTACATTGTCGACCCAGATGTTGGTTGTCGCGCCGATCCGCTGCCAGACTCGACCGTCCCTACGGATATCGGCGTCGCCATAGCGTGCTGGCAGTCCGGCTAGCACACTTGCAGGAGCGGCCGTGATGCGGTATCCCCGGAACTGGGCACCCACATACTCCAGCTGAAGCCCCATAGGTAGACGGCTCTCGAGGTTTGGCTCCCGCCCTGCCCAGCGCAGCCCTCGCATGCCATACGTCTGATTGAAATCCGCGGTGTCGATGACGATAGTCTTCACGCCGAGCGCCGCAAAGGACGCGGGTGCCGTGGGGTTCAGGGGGTCCTCGAGGTTCCGGCGCAGCGCGTCGGGTGGAGTATCTGGGGTCACACCGTTGAAGAGTGGATGGTGGTGAATCTCGTAGGCGTAGAAAGCGTAGAGGGGAGTGGGAGCGAGGTTGGCTGACACGAGGGGATATTGGGCAATGATGCCGGCCTGCTGCGAACTCAGGGAGGCGAGCCAGTCGTAGACTCTTGGCGCCGGCAGCAGCTTCACGTAGCGCCAGGGTGGGACATTCGTGTACTCCAGCAGTATACCGACAATGAGAGCGCCAGCCAGAAGGTTGCGGCGGCCGGTGGAATGGATACGGGCGAGCAGGGCCTGCGCGCCGAGCGCAGCAAGGATCGCGACGCCGAGCTGGATGATCAGATCGATGCGGGAGAGCGTACGGATCTCCGGGAAGATGGCGTGGGCGAAGTAGGTAGGTGATGGAATAGCGAGACCGCCAACGTGGAACAGCGGCGGGAGGCCAAAGAGGACGCCGGCGACAATACAGACGCCTGCTATGAGCGCGAGCTCACGCTGCTTTTGCTGAGCGGACGAACTGGTAAGTTCAGCAGCCGCCAGACCGCTTGTGCGCCTTGCCTGTCTGGTGAGACGTAGTGTGACGGCCGCGCCGACAATGGCGAGGATGAGCGCGATGTAGCCGGTCATCACGCTCTGCTCCGTCACCGTATCCGCCCCGAGGTGGGCATAGAACGTGGAGCGGCCGAGTGGCCCAAGGATGGGATTTTCTGGGAAGGGGAGGAAGAAGTCCCACCAGCGTAGAGAGTAACGGTTGAGATCGGCAAGGGGGCGGTCAAGAGGACTGGTGACCGTATGAGTATTTTGGATCACTAACCAAAGATAGCGAAGCTGTGTCATAGAAAAGATACTAATAGTTACGAGTGCGGCTAATCCATAACCTACAAATAAAGACCGTAACATTCTCCACGATTGGTGAACAATATAGTTGACTACCATGATTATAAACCACAAAACAGAAACTATTAGGGCGAACCACCCCAAGTAAGGAGAGGTAAGCTCTGAAGCTATGAGACTACATCCTAGAAGCATTCCACCAATTACTGTATTCCGTCTGAGAACGAGTACTGCTAGGATCTCAAGTATGAACCAGTAGTCTTGGGCAAAAATAAAATGTTCCTGAGATTGAGCGAGACGTATCGGTGATAAGCCATAGGAAAGTGCACCAATAAGGGCAGATACCAGCATGAGCCCATCCCAACGTAAAAGAGAGTACATGCTCACACTAGTAAAGGAAAATCCCAGAAATACAAGGAGATTTACTGCGGTCAGCGGCGTGGAAAACCGAGCAATTGCCACTGCGGAATACCACCACAGCGGATTTGCCGCATCCGCTGGACTTGCGGACTGAAAGGGCGCACCAAGCAGATAGTGTAACGGTGCCAGCAAGCCTTGCTGAGCAGCCTGAAGGCGCATAGTCACCACTCCCGGGTCAGCATAGCCGTCACCACCAATACCGTAGAGGTTCTGTTGAAGATGGTAGAGAACTGATCCGAGCTCAACAAACCCGAGAAGAATTAGGAGCACAATAACAAAGTAAGTGCCGACGTGCGCTTGGGTGAACAGGGTACAACGCTTCCGGAATGAAAACAGCTCACCTTCCCGCTCGGGACACGGGTACTTCAGCTGATCATGCATCGAGCACAATTCTTATCTTGCGAGTTACCACAGCGATTGAATAACACCTCAGATTTCGGTTAAGTTCGAGGTGTATTCAATGTTTACACCGAAGTACGTCGAGACAAGCCGTAATGATCAGCAAGTACTGATGCAATACGCTGAGAAGCCGATCCATCGCCGTAAGGGTTTGAGATCTGCGAGAAAATATGCAGATCGAGTTCATACATATTCTGTAGTGCGGAGAGGAGCTTGTCATCCATAGCTAGTACGTTTACCCCGGCATCAATAGTTTCAACCCATTCAGTGGTGTCACGAACAGTAACGCACGGCTTCCCTGCCCAATAGGCCTCCTTCTGCAGCCCACCCGAGTCGGTAATAATAAGGCAGCAGCAACCAAGCAATGTGAGAAACTGCTCGTATAAGAGAGGATCTATCAATCGCACACGGGGCATTTGATCACTGTCCTGGTCAGACAGCGACCGTCGCGTCCGAGGATGAACTGGAAATATAACGTCGAGAGAATTCGCTACAGCAAATGAAGAAATGGTGTGTAGAGTTTCAACTAACCGTGCTCTATCATCCACTAACTGTTCACGATGAAGTGTGAGCAAACAGAACGGTACTGTACCACCATTATACATATCAGAGTCATCACACTGTTGTGTTGACGCAAAGAGCCGTGAAAAGACGTCATACAATGGATCTCCCGTATTGACAATTCCTCCACGTACAGACTCAATCTTGAGATTATGCGCACAACGGTCGGAGACAGGTAGAAGGAGGTCGGACATGTGATCAATCAGGCGACGATTAACCTCTTCCGGCATCGACATGTCATAGCTGCGCGCACCTGCTTCTATGTGGACAACTGGTACTTTCGCGATACAGGCGGCCAATGCGGTCGCTAAAGATGAGTTAGTGTCTCCGAACACACAAACTGCAGACGGCCTAGTCTCTGTAATGACGTTCGTAAAGCTTTCGATGAGCGACGCCACCTGTTGTGACCTCGTACGTCCGCCACTACCCAGATGGATATCTGGTTCACCCAACTGTAGCTGCAGTAGGAATCCCGTTGACATATTCCAATCGAAGTGTTGTCCCGTGTGAACAAGCAATGTTCTATATTCTTTATGCTTGCGCATATAATGGAGGATGTCAGCAGATCGGATAAACTCCGGTCGGGTGCCGACAACATAGAGGATAATAGGTCGCTTACCCACAGAACTTACTGCTCCTTTTTCGTTCTTTCGAAGACTCGTGGCTTACCCCCTTCTTCATAAGGGGATCAGTGTGCTATGCCTCAGTAGAAGCAGGGCTATCTGCGGCTAACATGCAGATACAGGTGAGTTCACGCGGAGCGGTGGCGCGTTGCTTTCCGCACTTGCAGATGTAACCGATTACACGTGACTGATTGCCGATGACCACCGCATGATCAGGCACGTCAGCACGAACAGTGGAACCTGCTCCGACGAGCGCCCATCGCCCGATAGTGACACCAGGAAGGACGGTCACACTCGCGCCCAGTGACGCTCCATAGAGTATTCTAACACCGGAAACAGCCCAGTCACCTTCCTTCTTAAGCTGACCATCGGGAGTAATCGATCGCGGTAGCGCATCATTCGTCAGTACGACGTGGGGACCTAGGAAGGCACCATCCTCGATAACCGCACCGTGATAAATGGAGCAGTTATTCTGTATCTTGACTCGGCTACCCACACGGACTCCGAAGTCAATGTAGACATTTTTAGCGATAATGCACTGCTCCCCAATGACAACGTCCTCACGAATCTGAGCTAGATGCCAAATAGTTGTCTGGCGCCCAATCGTCGCACTCGCTGCTACAGTCGCAGTTGGGTGAATACTGATCTCAGGGTGCATGACTCTGCCTTATTCTGCGAGATGCAGCCACGGCGAGCTCAAGCGCTGCCAGCGCATCATCAGGAGTTACTATTTCCCCCGCCCCTTCGCTGATGAAGTGAAGAAAGTTGTCCAGCTCAACTTGCAGCGGCTCAGCAGATATCACGGAAATGCGCTCTCCTTCAATCTTCGTACCGTAGTGAAGAAGAAACCGAGCGAATTCATCTTCAGGAACCACGTTCTGCGGGCGGCGAATGCGTAAGTCTTGAGTCATATACTCCACGTGCGCCATAGCGGTTGTGCCAACTACTTCTAATTCACGACTCTTCGTAGGCGACACCCAATCTACTCGAATTGTTGCGACCGCATCACCGAGATCCAAAACAAGCACCGCGAAGTCATCTGAACTTCCACCGATACCGATCTGCCCAACAGCTTCAAGCCTACACACAGACTTGTGGGTAAGATAACGGACGAGATCGAGCTCGTGGATACCGAGATCGACTATGACGTCAATACCACCGCGGCGATCAATACTCGGACCAGGACCTACACGCTTTGCGCTCAGAATTTTCACTTCTCCCAGCGCCCCTTGCTCAGTGAGCTGGCGAAGGGCCTGCACCGCTGGATTGAAGCGTTCGACATGGCCAGTGCTGATAACCACACCCAGCTGGGCAGCAAGCTCTGCAAGTCTTCTACCCTCGTCTAGATGAGCAGTTATGGGCTTCTCTATCAGACAGTGGATCCCGCGTTCTACGAACGGCTTGGCGACCTGAAAATGAAGGAAAGTCGGAACCGCAACAACTGCAAAGTCCAGGCTCGGCTCTGCCAAGAACAGCTCATTCAACGTTCCATAGGAGCGGCAGCGCGTTCGCTCTGCAACCTGAGCCCGCACAGTAGCATTTGCATCACACAGGACAAGCCGACTCACAGCTGGATGCCGAGACAAAATCCGAGCATGGTTCTGGCCCATACTACCAACACCCACCACTGCTCCAACTAGTTGCTTGTATTCCTGCATTTCCTGGGCACCCTCACCGAAAGGTTGTGTAGACTAAGATAGCTAGCCAGTGAGTATCCTAACCATAGCGTAGTGTACGCAATTTGTTGACTCGAACTCCAGCGTCATTTCGCCACTTCTGGCTACCAGTGAGGGCGAGCCGCGCGGCGAGGGGCGGCCGGTCGGCTGGGTGCGTAAGGCGGCAAAGGCTTGGGAGTGCACTCCCAAAGTGACACGTGCAACACCTGCTGGAAGTGTATCTCGCGCCGCTGGTGCCACAGGGGAAGGCCCGCGGCCAGCCGCGGATCTGGACACTGCGGAAGATCGTCAACGCTATCTGCTCCGTCCCGCCCAACGGGATCGCCTGAGCGTCCCCCATCGTCTCCTCCGATGCCCTATTTTCGGGCGTCCTTCGGCCGTTGCACGAAGGACGCCCGGGGTGGTAAGTAACGACGCTAGCAGAAGGCGAGAAATGTACCACTACGGACTACGAACAACGGCCCGAGAGCACCACGGCCGTCTTACTCTCATTGCAAATGCAATTACGTCACACCCCTTCACAATGGTCTTGTTTACTGGGCTAGCACTCTGGATCACGCTCTCTAATCTTGGGACTTCAAGGCAGTTCATCGGATACGACGCAGGAATCAACACTGCTTTTCCTGACGTGTTCCTGAAACAAATCTCTGCGTGGCTCTCTCTCTATGCTCCTGGCCTTCCCAATGCGCCATCTCTGCTGATGGTGCCCTGGGTGGCAGCAATTGCGCTAGCGTACCACTTGGGCATAGCTACTATGGTAATCCAGCGGGTAATCTACTTTGCGTTGTTCTTCACATCACTATCAGGATCTTACTTTCTATTTCGCCATATCCTAGCTCACCTATCGATCGCTACAGGCATATCGGCCTGGTACGGTGCAGTTTCCGGTGCGCTAATTTATACTCTGAATCCATACACAGCTCTCCTTGCTACTTATCCTACAACGAGTCATGAATTATCTTGGCCACTCTTACCTTGGGTTACTCTGTTAGCCTGCCTACTAATAAGTCGTCAGACGTGGCGCGGAATATTCGCACTGTCCTTCTGCGTCTGGTTTCTCTTATCAGGAAATCCTGCAGCAAGCCTCGTTAGTATTGTAATCTCAGCAACTACGGTTACCTCACTCTACGGATTTCGATGTCTCAATCGACAGTTTGTTATTAAAATTAGCATCTCCACCTTAATCGTTCTTATTGTTGAATTTGGAGCATTCCTCGGCTTAGGATTAACAGGAAGGAGTGCATATATATCCGCGGGTAAAATGAATGCACTAGCTTCTTCAGTAGTCTCTGCTGCGATGGTGAATAGTATCTACACCTCCTTTCTCAATCTATTTCGTATGCTTGGTTCGTTTGGCTTTGTGTATACAAAGTATTATACCATATTACAATCACCATTGCTGATACTGGCCGGCTATTGCTTTCCCATCTGCGCATGCCTCAGTATAATCACGATGCGCCGGGTTCCATCGAGTATTCCAGCAATACTAATATTATTCTATGGTATTATCTTTACTTTCCTATCAAAGTCGGAACATCAGCCTGCATCCGGTATCGTTGATTGGTTATTTCACCATATCTTACTCTATGGGATTTTTCGCAACTCGTATGACAAACTATATATCGGTGTCGTATTCTTTTTCTCGATGCTTATCTCACTCGGTGTAGCTAATACACTAAATAAGCGTACGATTGCTGCTTTATTTCTATTTTCTCTGAGTACACTAGCTATTATTGGTGGATCATGGCTGTTTATATCTGGTGGAGTAGCAGATTCACGATTTCTAGCTCATATACCCCAACCTTATGAGGAGTTGAGGTTACAGGTATTACACCAGTCTCATCGACCAGTCTTGCTATCCGTGCCTGATTTCCAAGGTGAAGACCATCTTACATGGTATGAGGGGAACTCAGTGCTTGATGCTGTTCTTCTGGACTCTCCCACATTTAACCTACAGTGGCTTCAATCACAAGGATTCTCCTTTAACCCTAAGAATTTTGCAAGTTATCAACGTGAGCTATCTGCTGTCATACCAACCCTTCCACTGCTGGGAGTAGATAACGTACTCATCCATAGAGACACTGTTGAGAGGATTGCTATTGATCACGGGAGAACGTATAACATCTATGGCAGAGAACAGATCCGATACTGGGAGGAGGGCTTGGCGCGGTCGTCTGCGTTTCGACGCGAGGAAGCTAACAAGTATTATGAGCTGTATCATCTGGAGAGCGCATTTCGGCGCCCTCCCTTATATGCCACAACAGTCACCATACAAGGTAATCGTTTGGTTGATTTAGCGAGACTGCTGGAGACGCGCCACTTAGGTCTCCGCATTGGTCCTGCTGGTCCTTTGACTTTTGTGTCGTCTCGAGTGGCATCCGATAACTCTGCGTCGTATCTTCCCAAACTGTCGGTTGTAGACCAGCCTCTTGGCCCTGGGTCATACCTTGTGCACGTCACTGGAGCGCAAGGGGAGTACTTGCTTACGCTGTTGCAGACCTACGATTCCGAGTGGGAGGTTTTACTTTTCGCACAAGCGCATCCCCCAAATCGCTGGGCACTCGCGTTCGACTCCGCCCTGGGTCGCCACGTCTTAACCGCTAATCACGTTCGGGTGAACGGCTTTGCCAACGGTTGGTGGTTAGGAAAGACCGGGTCATACTGGATAGCAGTCGTTTACCGTCCTCAGGCAGTCGTCTGGCTAGGACTCATGCCTTCTCTCGCTGGCGCTATATTACTCAGTCTCAGCCTTATTACCGCCTTCCTTCTTCACATGGTCCGAGGGCGCCGCAGATAGACTTGCTGCCATTTACCGCGTTCAGTGGATGCTGACTTGTTTGGTGACGTCAAGGTAGACTGGCAAAGGTGTCACAACAGAACGTGGAAGAGAGCAAGAGGCTACAAGATGAGGGCGGCAACAACTCGCAAGCCTATTCCTATCGCAGAAGTACTCCTGGACGATACCGTGATCGAGATGGTGGGAAAGGTAATGCGATCGGGCAACTTGCGATGCGGGCCGATGTGCGCGGAACTAGAGCAAAGGTTTGCTGAAATTGTCGGTGCCGAGTACGCCGTCGCGGTCAGTTCCGGCACAGCCGCCCTTCATGTTGCAGGTATGGCCTTGCTTTCGGCAGGAGATGAAGTATTAGTTCCGGCATTTACATTCATAGCGAGTGCGAGCGCGATCATACTCGCCGGAGCACGCCCAATTCTAGTGGATGTGGATCCGAAAACCCTGATCATCAACATCGAAGATGCATGCCGCAAGATCACTGCACGAACAAAGGCTATTGTGCCAGTCCACCTATACGGTAACTCAGTTGATGTTCCACAGATACAACGCCTGGCGAACGACTACGGACTCAGGGTTATCTGGGACGCTGCACAGGCATTCGGAACTCGCTACGGTGATTCAGATGTCGGCGCGCTTGGCGACGCTACCTGCTATTCATTCTATCCGACGAAGAACATTACTACGGGTGAAGGCGGCATGATTACCACACCTTCCAAAGATATAGCTGAGATGTGCAGAGCTCTTCGTAGCCACGGTGAGGTAGGTAAGTACGTTCACCACTGGCTAGGCTTGAATTACCGAATGACAGATATCTCCGCTGCGATCGGCGTGGCGCAGCTTCACTCCGCTCCGCAGTTGCTTAAGCAACGCCGCCAAAACGCTGAGATATTGAGGCACGAACTCCGTGATCTACCAGGAGTATCTCTTCCTGTAGAGACACCCAACTCTGTCCATTCTTATAACCTTTTCACCGTACAGCTTGATGAGAGCACTCTTGGTGTGAGCCGCGATAATTTCGCAGCACAGTTACTGAAGGAGGGGGTTCAGAGTGCCGTACATTATCCACGTCCACTTAACCGCCAGCCCGCCTTGCAAACTTACGGTCCATTCGGCGAACTTCCTGCCAGCGAGGCGGCATCACAGCGAGTGCTCTCGATCCCAGTTCATCCGGGGTTGCGTAACGGAGAGCTTGAAGAAGTCATCCGGGCCGTACGGAGGGTACATTCGAAGGTCTCTCGTAGTTCAATCGAGTGGTGAGCTACTCCTCTCTGTGGAGTATCCCTACATAAGGAGTGCCCGTACGTACTGCGCATTCCGTTCCGTGAGCTCACTGATGCTGGAACGAGGCGCTGCGTTGGATAGACAGACAGCAGCCGCGCTCCCCACCCGTTCCTCACGGCGTCATGGTCGAGTTCCTACCGCCTCGCTGAGTAGACGGACCAACGGTAGCACGTTGGCTCGCGAATAGCAGGCCTGCGCGAAGGCCCGACATTCCATAGATTGATCAGGGCGGCTCTCAATGAGGCGCAGCAATAATGCCCGCGCCGCTGCAACGTCGTGGCCATCGATGACACTGGCTACCGCGGATGGTATCAGATCATGCGGGACTCGCACACCGGCAGCGGCACGCACATGTACTGCAGGAACGTCGGGGACGATGAGTGGCGTCCCGACCGCCAGAGCCTCGACGCCAGGCTTGGCAAGGTAGGTGTCGTCGGCAACTGCCCAAACGACGTCCGCGCTCGCATAAAGCTGGGCGAGTCGCTGTTTGTCGAACACGTAACCGTGAGAATAGACATGTTGCGTGGCGGCGAGGCGTTCGACGTCCGGGGCCAACGGCCCGGTGCCAGCAAACAAGAACCGGATTGGGTCATTTTCGCATGCACGAATGACACGGAGTAGAAAGCCGACCTTCTCCTCGTCGAGCCGTCCAACATAGAGGACAGTAAAGAGATCACTACGGCACGGTCGACGGGTCGGCTGTTGAAAATAGACATCATCGGCCCAGTGCTCGATACGGAGCACACGTCCGGCACCCAACAGGGCAGCCAGATCTCGCTCACTCCCCACGGAGTTCGCGAAGCCGCAGTCGACCTGCCGGAGGAGAACCGTCACCACCCACCGAAACCAGCCAGGGTAGTGGCCCGCATAGGAATGATAGGCGAGATATAGTTTGGCACCTGTCAGTCGGGCATATGGCGCAGCCGTCATTGCCAGCAGGACGCCATTGGCCAAGACTACCTTAGGACGGAGCAGCCACAACAGAACCTGGGAGACGAACACAAGCGGCGTATTGTACACCGGGAGCAGCATCGGGTGATTGCTCATCCATAAGCCAACGCGCTCGTAGGAGATGAAAGGCAGCCAGACGATGTGGCGGAAGACAGCACTGCGCATGCGGCGACGCCCGTAGGCAACAACTATCGAGCGCCGTTGCAGTTGCTCACCGCAAGCGTCGACAACTTCTTCGATCCAGCGCCAACTGCCTCCCTGCAAGGATGGTGATAGAACAACCACGTCACACCTCGGCATTAGCACAATCCATCCAGGTCTGATGAACAGCCGCAGAACGTGCCCACGGCGGAAGGTGCATTTTCACACTGCCCGACATTGTGTCGCCTCTCTCTGGGTGCTGATACAGCATAGCGGCATACAGCTGTAGAATGGGTGCAGTTCTCTTGAGTGAGGAACGAGCTCTGGTTATCTGCTGAGGAGAGCCGTGAAGCCCAATCATAACCCGAAACCAACGATACGGAATCTTGATGGCTTACGGCTATCTATGATGAAGCGGTATAAGAAGAAGCAGGACTGTGCGGACCCACGACAGGATATCCTTATGGAATGGAGCGTTACGTGACGGCGCACCGACCAGTTAACAAGGTGTGGTGGAGTTGAGGAGATAGGGTCCTTGGCGGGTACCGAACCAGCTTCGCTCAGCTCTCCGGCTACGGTAGCCATCTCTCCACCAGAGACGATCGTGTCTTCCCTCCGCGTTGGGTTTTCCCTGCGCCGCCTCGCGAGTGACAGCAGCATCATGGTGGCCGGATCGGTGCTGGCCAACGCGCTCTCCTTCATCTTCTCCTTTGCTACGGCGCATCTCCTCGATCCAGCGAACTATGCGACGATGGCGGCGTGTCTGTCACTCCTGGTCGTCACCACCGTACCCGGAGGGGCATTCCAGCTGGTCTCCGCCAGATTTGCCGCCCAGGCTGGTGATGACCCAGCAGTCGTGTGGGGAGTCCGCCGGTCGCTCACCTTCGCTGCCGTTCTCCTGGGGAGTGCCACCGGCGTGATCGCCCTCCTCTTCGCCGGCCCACTCTCCTCCTTCCTACACGTATCGAGCCTCGTGCCACTCTGGCTCACCGCGGGGATCCTCGCGGCGAGCTTCCTTGGCCCCGTCTACCGCGGATTGCTTCAGGGGCTGCACGCCTTTGCAGCGCTGGCGGCCGTCATGGCTGCCGAGTTCTTCGTCCGGGTCGTGGGTGCACTCCTCTTCGTTCACCTCGGTTTCGGCGAGAGTGGTGCTCTGCTCGCGGTTCTGCTGGGCGTGGTCGGGAGCGCTGTGCTCGGATACCTGTCCTTGCGCGCCTATCCGAAGCCCCTTGTATTTCAGCACCCTCCAGTGGGCCAGCTCGCCCTCACCTTTACCCCCACGCTGCTCATGCAGTTGTGCTTGAGCAGTCTCATGTTCGTGGATACTCTGATTGCCAAGCACTTCTTCACCGCGACGATCGCGGGCTTGTACGCGGGGATCGCCACTGCGGCGCGGATCACTGTCTACTTTCCGGGAGCGCTGTCAAGCGTGCTGTTTCCAGCAGTGGCACGCCTCCGGGGCAACGCGGCCGGCCAGCGCTCCGTGACGAACATCATCGTTGGTGCTGCCGTGGCCATAGAGCTGGCGCTCTTGCTCGTCTTCCAGCTCGATCCGCAACTTGTGCTGCGTGTGGTGGTCGGCCCGCATTACTTACCGGCCAGTGGTGATCTTCCCTGGCTCGCCCTGGCGCTGGCGGCCTACTCCATCGCCAGCCTGCTCGCCAATCACCTGCTCGCAACGAGCAACCGTCTTTTTCTCCTGCCGCTCGCTATCGCTCCCATCGTCCAGATCGTGCTCATGGTTGCCTTGAGTGGCTCACTCCTGAGCTTCATTCACGCCTTCGATGCCGTCACGCTTGGACTGCTCTGCTGTCTGCTCGTGATCTACTTCATGCCACAGCGTCAACACTCACAAGAGAGGCACTGAGAGATGCTCGTTGATCGGGGAGAATCCTTACAGTGCGAGGGACTTCACAGCTCGGACGCACGGCATGCGGTCGACCTGTCAGTAGTGATCCCTGCCTTCAATGAAGAGGAGCTCATCGAGCGAGCTATCCGGACGACATTGCGTGAGCTCTTGACGCTTGAAGTCAACTTCGAAATCATCGTGGTGGACGATGGCAGCACCGACGAGACCTTCAAGCGTGCCGAGGGCGTCGCCGGCACGCTCAACCGTCATACCCCCGCCAGCGTGGCTGTGCTTCGTTATCCTGCGAACGGTGGCAAGGGCTATGCCGTCCGTTATGGAGTGCAGCACAGCACCGGCCGCTGGGTCGCCTTCCTCGATGCCGACCTCGATCTTCATCCCCGTTTGCTCAGCCGGCTCGTGCTCGTGCAGCAGGAAACGGGAGCCGACGTCGTCATCGGCTCCAAGCGCCATCCAGAGTCAGTAGTGAACTATCCCACTGAGCGAAAGCTCTACAGCACAGCATACTACTGGCTCTGCCGTCTGCTGTTTGGTCTACCGGTGCACGACACCCAGACTGGCATCAAGCTGTTGCGCGGCGATTTCGCGCGGAATGTCCTGCCACATCTCCAGGTCGATCGTTTCGCCTTCGATCTGGAGATGCTCGCTGAGGCCCACCGCCGCGGCCTCCGGCTGGCCGAGGCTCCCATCGAGCTCAACTTCGCACGCCAGTTTGGGCGGATCGGCGTGCGTGACATCGCTGGCATCCTGACGGACACATTCATCATCTGGCTACGGCTTCACACGAAGCGCAGCGAGCCTCTGAAGCAGTCGCTCTGAAGCGTCCGGGGCACCAGCACAGCATCAGCGAAGGGCACGTGAAGGAGCAGGACCAGCAACGGTGAACATTCTCGTGCTGAGCTGGCGCGACTTGTGGTCTCCTCGCGCCGGGGGGGCAGAGCGGGTCACGTGGGAACACATACGCCGCTGGTCCGCACAAGGGCACTCCGTCACGCTCTTCACCGCCCGCTATCCGCAGTCCGCGGCTCGCAGCACACGTGAAGGCGTCACGATCGTGCGCCGTGGCAGCCCCTACACGGTGCACGTGCAAGCTGCGCGCTGGCTCCGCAGGCGAGAGCTCGTGCCAGACGTCATCGTCGACGAAATTCATGGTCTGCCGTTTCTCGCCGCCGCCTACGCCTCAGCGCCAGTCGTCGCTTTCATCCACGAGGTCGCTCGGAACATCTGGTTCGAGCAGTATTCACTGCCCATCGCTCTCGTTGGACGTGCCGCCGAGCGCGCTACGCTGTCCCTCTATGCAAGGCTGCAGGTGCCATTCCTCACCGTGTCCGACTCCACCGCCAGAGACCTCCAGGCTGAGGGAATCAGCAGCGAGCGGATCCAGATCATCTACGCCGGGCTTGACGTGGAGCCCCGGCCGTGTGTGCCTCCAAAGGAATCGAGACCAACGCTTATCTGTCTCGGCCGGGTCGTCAGGATGAAGCGCGTAGACCACGCTATTCGCGCGCTCGCGATCCTGTGTCAAGATTTGCCCCAGGCACAGCTCATCATTACCGGCGCTGGCGAGGAGCGGTACATCGCTGAGCTGCAGCGGCTCGCCGTATCACTTGGCGTCAAGGAGAGCGTGTCGTTCCGGGGTCGCGTCGCTGAAGAGACGAAGCACCAGCTCCTTGGCAGCGCACACGTTCTGATCCACCCCTCGGCGCGCGAGGGATGGGGCTTGAACGTCATCGAAGCGAATGCTCAGGGCACCATTGCCGTGGGCTACAACGTTCCTGGTCTGC
>JAMCTA010000137.1 GCA_023381895.1 Chloroflexota bacterium | reverse complement strand
GGCTAAGGCTTGGAGTGAGTAACCACGTTGCTGGGCCCCACTGAAGAGGGTCCAGGCGTGCGGTCCGACACTCATCCACAATCGGAGCAGGACGCGATTCCCGGAGAGCTCGCAGATGCTCTCGTGAAACTGCACATCCGCTTGCAAGAGGCGGTCGGAGTCCTCTTGCTGGGCGCACACGCGCATGGTGTCCAGGAGTTGGGCCAAGCGCGCGACACCGGCCGCCGTCAAGCTCTGGGAGGCGAGCTTAGCGGCGAGTCCTTCCAGAGCTGCCCGCACCGTGTAGGCATCGACGATGCGCTCGCGCGAGAGGGTAGACACGACTGCTCCGCGCCTGGGGTGGTACTCCAGGAGGCCATCTTGCTCGAGCTGGCGGATGGCTTCCCGAATCGGGCCCCGGCTGATGCCCATGTGCCGGGCAATCTCAGCCTCGACGACGCGCTGGCCGGGCTGCAAACGCCCGAGGAGAATTGCCTCACGTAGGGCGTCGTAGGCGTCGCGGCGCAGTGGGCGAAACTCCGGAGGCGGCCGGAAGAGAACGTCTGAGGCCACGGGAGCTGCTCTTTTCGACTTAGATACGTGCGTGAGACGTGCTGTCATCTGTTGACAGATGCTAGTATCCAGTGCTATAGTCTAGCCTGTCAAGTCTAGTAGTTCTTCAGAAAATCCTCCGCGAGTGAATCTTAATGATGATGCTCATCCGCAAGCCTTCGCCGCCTGACTAGACGGGCTGTGTGTGTCCTTTGGCCGCGTCTATCAGCGACTCGCCGAGTGTCTGGTGGAAGGGACGAAAGATCACCCGCTGCAGGTGAGTTCGGGACGGGCGGATCTGGAGATTATCATGGCCATCTTCGAGTCGAGCTTGCGCCGCCGAGCGATCGACCTGCCGTTTTCGCGTGGCGACTTGCCGTCGGCAGGTGATGGCGGCGCTGGCAGGGGGGAGACAGAGCGATGCAGTTCGATGGGAAAGTTGCGGTGGTGACGGACGCCGGCTCAGGAATTGGTGCGGCGACGGTTGAACTGCTCGCGCAGGAGGGGGGCACGCGTCGCCGTGGTTGATGTCGTGGCCGAGCGCGCGCAGGACGTGGCAGACCGCATCGGCCAGCAGCACGCGCTCGCTGTGGCGGTCGACGTATCCCAAGCGGCGGCAGTTGCGGCAATGGTCGAGCGTATCGTCTCCACCTGAGGCGCTATCGATCTGCTGCACAACCACGCCGGGCTTCTGCACATCCAGGACGCGTCGATACTCAGCATTACCGAGGAGGCGATCGACCGGACCCTGGCGGTGAATGTCAAAGGCCAGATGCTCGTCGCCAAATACGTTGCCGAAGCGATGGTGCGCGCCGGACGGGTCGGGGCTATTGTGAACACCGCCTCGGACCTCGCCTTCGTCGCCTTGCCCAGCGTCTGCGCCTACGTCACGAGCAAGGCAGCGATTATAGGCCTCACTCGGGCTATGGCCACTAACCTGGCTGAGTATCGCATCCGGGCGAACGCCGTCTGCCCGGGCTTCGTCTACACCGAGATGACTGCCGGCCTTGCGGCCAAGGACGAGGCGATGATCGAGATGCGCAAGGCCTACCTGATCAAGCGTCTGGGCCAGCCCCAAGATGTCGCTCAAGCCGTGCTCTTTTTGCTCTCCGACCGGACTGGCTTCGTCACCGGCTCGTCGCTCACTGTTGACGGCGGGCATACTGCTCTTTAGCCTTTGGCCATCGCAAGGTGACCAGTTGGAGTGCCGAGTTCAGGAGGAATCGCACAATGACTGATACGTCCTCGATGACACGTCTCGTCAAGCTACCAATCAAGACCCTTGATGCCCCGGAGTTCAGCGCCGTCGCCCGAAGGATCGTCCCTCCCCCCAGAGATCCCCAGAAGGCGAGTCAGTTCTTTCCAGCCTACGCTGGCTTCGAGATTGGCCACGGCCCGACGGTAGACATCTCGCACTTCTACTCGAACGCCAGCCATGCACCGCACCCCGCCGGGTTCGACCGGCACTTGTACTCTGAGGAGTTGTGGATTGCTGTGGAGGGCGACTTCTACGTGCCGGCGGCGCCGTCGCTGCAACCGGATAACGTGGACGAGGTGCCGCCGCTGGACCGCATGTATTGCTTCCTCGTCCACCAGGGCGATGTCTTCGTTCTTCGGCGAGGCGTCTGGCACGCCGGGGTGTGGCCAGTCATACCGGGCGCAGCGGTGCAGTTCATGATGCTGCTCAGCGGGCATCGCCGCACTGGTGAGGGACGTCCGGTGGACAATCCTGGCGGCCGGATTCACGACGTCATGATCGTGCCGGACTTTGACGCTTTCTCCAGTGGAGAGCCTTGCCCAACAGAGATGGCGTGAATTGGCAGCGGTAGAGGAGGACGCAAGTGGACCCAACCCAGCTCTGTGCCGGAACTCTCAGCTCTCGCCGGCACTTTCTGACGCTCGTCGTCGCCAGTCTCGGCGCGGTGTCGCTCGCTGCATTGTGGAGTGGCAACGGCAAGCAGCAGTAGTGCTTCGTCGACGACAGCGCACAGTGAGGAGGCCGTTACCACCACACCGGCAAGTACCAGTGCGACACCGCAAAAGGTGAGCTCGACCAGCGTAGTGGCAGTGGCCACGTCATCGCGACCTAGTATCGCCACGTTGGCCACCGCCGCTCTAGCGACTGGGGTGGTGACCCTCCGGTGGGTCTTCGGCGACATGGACCAAGGTCGAGCCAAGCTATTGGACAAGGTCGCCGCGCAGTTCGAACAGTCCCACCCGGGCGTGAAGGTGCAGGCCGAGCTTTCCAGCGCCTTAGAGACGTCCATCCCCACATGGGCGGCCAGTGGCACCCTGTACGACGTCTTCTTCAACCTCACGAACATGATCGCCGCTCGAGCCGCCAAGGAGATGACTGTGCCGCTTGATCCATTCATCGCGCGGGATCATCATCCCCCTTGCTCAGTTCAACAGCGTCGAGATGGCGAGCTGCACGTGGCAGGGGAAGGTGCAGGCTTTGCCGTTCGACTGGTCGATATTCATGATCTACTACAACAAGGACATGTTCAAGAAAGCGGGCGTTGCCCTCCCACCAGTGGATGGCAAGTGGACCTTCAATGACCTGTTAGCGACCGCCAAGCACTTCTCTAAATCGGAGAGTGGCCACCAGGTACAGTGGGGATACGGCGGCCTACCCAACGACTGGCCCATCTTTGGTTTCCTCGAGGCCAACGGCGGGAAGGTCCTGTCGAGCGACCTCAAGCAGTGTATCGTCAACGATCCCCAGAACATCGCGACCCTGGAGTTCTTCCGCGACCTGGTGCCCAAGTGGCACGTTGCGCCCGGCCCAGGTGAGTTGCCGAAAGGCGCCGGCAATCCGTTTGTCGCTAACCTGACAGCCATGCAGATGCAGGGCTCGTGGGCGATCTTGGCCATGCGCACGCAGATCGGCACGCACTTCGACTGGGATATCGCGCCATTGTCCCAGGGATCTACCGGTAAGGTGGCAGCGAGCGCAATCGGCGCGGCCTGGAGCATCGGTGCCGACACGAAACAGAAGGACATGGCCTGGGAACTGCTCAAGTTCGTCAGCTCGTCACAGGCCGAGGCCCTGGCGCTGGGGAGTGGCTCTCTGCCTGGAAACGTTGGCGCCTATCCGGCGTATCGCAAGACTATGGAGCAGGGCTCCTAGCCTCCGCAACATTACAGCACGATCGTCGATGTGGTGCAAGCGGGGGTGTTCCCTGTTCCCAACGTTCCCTACTACGATCGGATGATGCCTATTCTCGGCAAAGCGATCTCCGCGATCTATGCGGGGCAAAATGTCAGGGGAATGCTTGGGCAAGTGCAGCAGCAGATCAACGCCATCACCCCACAATACACGTTCTAACTGCCCGTATGGAGGATGATAGGAGGCTGAGGGTGAGGTCACACAATCCTGCTTGGACGTTACAGCAGCGAGATCGAGAGGATGTGGGCTGATGGTGCGGATTGGCGTCGTCGGAGCCGGCGGCGTGGTGCAACGGGTGCATCTGCCGTCGAGCACTAGGTGATTCTGCACGTCAACGATCCTCCAGGGCCAGCCACCATGCTGCGGGATGCAGACCGCCTGTACCCCGGGGAGGATATCCTGCCACTGGTCACGACTCTATGGTACTTCCGCGCCACCGCCTTCACCGGCGCTGCGTCCGTGGAGGTGTTCCGCCCCCGCATACTGGGCGCTCCCCATCAAGGAGATCAACCGGCGGGCCTACGCGGCGGTGAGCAGGACCCTGCAGGCGGTGAACGTAGAGAGGGGGTCCGTGAATGCAGAGAGCTAGTGGCACACCGGCAGAGTAGTCAGGACTCTCCCAGGCCCTGAACTTCCTCCGGGAAGGTGACACCCTGGTTGTCTGGAAGTTCGCTCGCCTGGACTACTCCCTGCGTGCCGCATCGCCTGGATGACCACGCTCCAGGAGCGGGGAATCGACTCCAAACTCCTCACTGAGCAACTCGACACGGCGATCTCCAGGGGCAAGCTCGTCTCCCACATCCTCGGGGCATTGACAGGCTTCGGTCGACACCTGATTCGAGAGAGAACGCGAGCAAGCTTTGTAGCCGCCCGGGCCTAGGGGTGGCAACGTGCCTGCCCGCACTCCTGCGGCCCGGCACCATCCTCACCCTGGTACGTGCGTGAGACGTGCTGTCATCTGTTGACAGATGCTAGTATCCAGTGCTATAGTCTAGCCTGTCAAGTGGCACCCCTTCCCCTATGGTCGGCACCCCTAACTGGTGGCTCGTATCGGAAAAAAGATGGAGAAGTGCGATGGCCTTTACGAACTCTTCCTCGCAGCGCTTGTCGCGTCGAGCGGCACTCCTTGCCGGAGCGCAGCTCGGCTTCACGGTGATTGCACTCTCAGCATGTGGGGCGTCTGGAACCGCCGCTCAGACGAGTTCCAGTGCCGCGTCCGGAGCGCCTAAGGCCACGACGAGCACGTCTTCCAGTGCGGCCGCCGCTACCTCGAGTTCCAAGGCGGCGACGTCAAGCAGTGCGGCAGTGGCAGCTCCTGGAGCGAAGTCTTCCTTGCTGCAGGTTTGGGAGCCTGGCTGGGGTGCGCAGAGTCCCATTGATAAGGGCTACACCGCGTCCCTCGATGCTCTGGCAGCGAAGAATCCCAGTGTCAAGGCCGAGCTGGTGACGGCGCCATTCCCGCAGAAGTTCCTCACGGCGGCCGCCGCGGGAACACCACCGGACCTTGTCTTCATACCACCGGAAGGAGGCTGGCCGCAGGATTGGGCCAACAAGCAGCTCATAAAGAACCTCGACGCTGATATCCACGCGGCGAAGCTCTCGGCAAGCAACTTCTTCAAGCCAGCCTGGGAGGGCAGTCTCTTCAAGGGCAGTCAGTACGTGCTGCCAATTGAAGTCGATCCTAACTTTCCGCTGGTCTCCAACAAGTCCCTGCTCCAGCAAGTAGGTATCGACAAGCCTCCTGCCACCATCAACGAGCTGGACGCCGCGAATCAGAAGCTGTTCCAGAAGACTGGTGCCGCGGTCAAGCGGCTGGGCATCTTCCCACCCTGGATGACCTATGGCCCGGCGAACTCTCTCACGACCTACTTCGCTGTGTTTGGCGGCGGGTGGCTCGATCCGAAGGATCCGAGCAAGCTGCTCATGACTCAGCCCGGCAACGTTGCCGCGCTGACGTGGATGAAGCAATACGCGGATAACTTCGGTGGCTATGACGTCATCCAGAAGTTCTCAGGCACCTGGGGAAAGAACGGCTACACCGGTGCTATGGCGCTTGGCTACTTGGCAATGGGACCTATGGTCTCCGCTAACTACACACAGGCTGTGAACCTGGCCAAGAGCTCTGAATTCGCCGGTGATCTCGAGCTGAGTGTCATGCCGGTGGCTAACGGTGTGAAGCCAGACCCGGGCTGGCTTGGGGGGTGGGCCATGAGCATCCCCGGAGAGGCGAAGCGGGCGGATGCCTCCTGGACGGTGCTGCAGTGGATGGGCGGTTCTCCCGAGGGCACAGATGCCTGGGCAGAGATCAACGGCTTTCTACCGGGTTACAAGAACTCACCCTATTTCACCAAGCACGCGCAGGATCCCGGAGTCAGCACCTACATCACGGTGTTGCAGAATGCCTACTTCGTGGTGCCGTCGGTCCTCGGCTGGCAGGAGATCCCCGGCTCCGCCTACTCGACCCTCTTGCTCAATTCTGTCCAGGGGAAGACCGACATTAACACCGCGCTAGAGCAGTTCCAGACGGTGGCCCAGGGAGTGCTTGATAAGTACAAGGGAGCAAGCTAGGTGGCGGCTTATCGTGCTGCCATCATTGGCTGCGGACGCATTGCGCACGCGCACGCACGCGGGTACCGTGCCCAGGCTGACGTCGAGGTCGTGGCGTGCACGGACGTGTCTCCAGAGGCGGTGCAAGCATTTGGCCAGGAGTTCGGCATTCCAGGGCGCTACCTCGCCCTGGAGGAGATGCTCGAGCGGGAGAAGCCGGACGTCGTCTCAGTCTGCACGCATCATCCGCTGCACGCGCCCATCGTTCTAGCAGTAGCGCCCTACCGGCCGCGGGCAATTCTCTGTGAGAAGCCAATCGCCTTAACCTTGCCGGATGCGGATGCCATGATCGCCGCTTGTACGGTCAGTAACACGTTGCTCGTCATCGGTCATCAGCGGCGCTTCGGCGCCCAATACGTTGCCACCAAACGTGCGCTCGAAGTCGGACGGATCGGCGACGTGACCAGTATCGAAGCAATAGGCCATCCAGGATCAAGCTTGCTGGTGGATGGCACGCATACGATCGACCTCGTGCGCTTTTTTCTCGATGACCAGCCTGCTGCTTGGGTCATCGGCCAGATCGACGATAGTGTCCGGCGCCACGGTTGGGGCCATCCGGTTGAGACTGCTGCTTTCGGATGGATTGCCTTTGCTCACGGCGTCTACTGTCTACTGCTCGATGGCGGCGTGCGTCGTGATGGCAAGCTGGAAGGCCTCCAGCGCGGTGTGACGGGTCCGAACTACCATCGGATCGTTCTCCGCGGCACCAAGGGCGAGCTGGTGGTAGGCGGAGATGGGGTCGAAGAGGATCAGCCATTTGTCACCCTCCGTCGAGGGGGAGAGCAGGAGGAGGTTGCGTTGCCCTGGCCGGTAGGTGGCGATGCGCTGCATCTCCCGCCCTTCGCCGAGGAGATTCGTGTGATGCTCCGCTGTCTCGAGGATGGCACGCATCACCCGCTGGCCGCAGAGAGCGCACGTGCCACTCTGGAGATCTTGCTCGCTCTATACGAGTCAGCTCGCCGGCGGGGAGTTGTTCATCTTCCCCTTGTCATGGCAGACAATCCGCTCTTTGACTTGCGTCAGCAGTCGGAGCCTGAAAGTGATCAGGCTACTCATGGAGTGGCAGCGTACTGAAGCTGAAACAGGGAGGACGGCATGCGTTTAGGAATCGTGCAACACTCGCTGGGTACCGGGCGAGATCCACTCGCCGCAATCGATCGGGCAAGGGCCTTGCAGATAGACACGCTCGGGCTCGGGCTCGGACCAGCTCAAGATGACCCGGCGTTGCTTGCGGCGATCGGCAAGACTGCTGAGGCAGCTCGCCTGTCACTCGAGACGTCCTGGGGGGATGCGTTCATCGCCAATGGGGCGGAGCAGCGGACGGAAAGTCTCGTCTCTTTCATCCGGACGTGTTGCAAGCCCCTTGGCATCACGGTCATCGGCACAGCCTCCGGTTCCGACCGCTGGCGCCGCGAACCGCCCCTGGCGGAGCAACTCGACCGCATGGTGGCAGCGTTGACGCCACTGGCGCAGGCGGCAGCGAGCGAAGGCGTCGTGCTGGCGTTGGAAAATCATGCCGACTATCGCGGTCACGAAGTTGCCGCGATCATCCGGCGCGTGAACAGCCCTGGTTTAGGTGCGCGGCTCGATACCGGCAACGCCTATGCCGTAATCGAGGAACCCGAGGAAGCAACGGCGGCCCTGGCGTCGTACACCGTCGCTACCCACATCAAGGACCTCTTCGTCCGCCCCAAGCACCAGGGATTACTCTCACTGGTGGGCTGCGGCACTGGCGAAGGCGACGTCAACGTGGCGGCCTGTGTCGAGCTCCTGGCAGCGCAGGCGCCTAATCCCACCAACCTCGTACTCTGCCTTGAGATCGAGCCGCCGCGTGGCACGGACCTCTGGCCACTCGCTCAGCAGAGTGTTGTCTGGATGCGTGAGCATCTACACGCCTATCTGCAGTAGTGCGTTTGCGCTGAGTTCGGTCTGGGATGCGGTTGGAGGCGGACGTATGTATCGCGTTGCGGTGATCGGCTGTGGCGGTATCGCTCGGGCGCACGCAAAGGGCTATGGGGAAGTACCGGACTGCGCAATTGTTGCCGCAGCGGACGTCAGTGCAGAGGCGCTCACCGGCTTCTGTGACCAGTATGGGATTGCGCAGCGCTTTCGTGACTATACGGTGATGCTCCGCGAGGTCCGCCCTGACATCGTGAGTATCTGCACCTGGCCGGCGCTGCACGCGCCCCAAGCAGTTGTTGCAGCTGAGGCCGGAGTGCGCGGCATCCTGTGCGAGAAGCCGGCGGCACTCACACTGGCAGAAGCAGACGCGATGGTCGCTGCAGCTGACCAGCACCGGTCAGTGCTGATCGTTGGCCATCAGCGCCGCTTCGAGCCGCGCTACGCACTCGCACGCGAGCTCATTCACGCCGGGAAGATCGGCACGGTGGAAGAGATCCGGCTGAGCTGCGCTGGGGACCTGTGGAGCGATGGGACGCACGGCGTGGACCTTATGCGCTTCATTGCTGGCGACGTGAAGGTCTCCTGGGTGTTTGGTCAGGTCGATCTCACACTACCCGCAGTTCGCAACACCTCAACGGTAGGTTACCAGCACTGGTACGAGAGCCAGACAAGGTACGGGCATCCTGTTGAAGGAGGTAGTCTGGCCCAGATCGAATTCGCCAACGAGGTGCACGGCTTGCTTGAAACCGGCCGCGCGGCGCGGTCCGCCGGGTATCAAAGGGCACAGATCACCGGCTCGACCGGTCGCATCGACGTGAGTGGCGATCCTCGACCTTCTGCACCCCAGTTCTTGCGCTACTGGTCCCAAGGTGCCACCGATTGGCAAGAGATGAGTCTTCCGCCAGTGAATGCCTTTGCTGCCGAAGTGCGAGCGCTCATTGAGAGTATCGAGCACAGGACGCCCCATCTTCTGAGCGGCGCGTCGGCGCGAGCAACCCTCGAAGTGCTGGTGGCAATCGTCGAGTCGGGCTTTCGCCATCAGCGGATCACTCTTCCCGTCGAGGTCAGCGATCATCCTTTGACACGCTATCTTGCGGCCAAGATGTCATCATCAGGGTAGGCGGGCGCTGCTCTGGGCTGGAAGCGCGTACTCGCGGTAGCCACTATGTGAAGGGGAGACAGGGGTAGTGAAGAGGTGAAGATAGGTCACACCGGGATCACCTGGGGTATTCCTGGTAACGTGGAGCAGGCGTATCGAGAGACGGCGGAGTTGGGCTACCTCGGCTTCGAGACCTTTGGTCAGACCATCCTGGATTGGGATGCCAAGCCGGGAGGCTACCGCGTCCTCGTTGAGCGCTATGGCATTCCGACCGGCGCCGCCTACTGCGGCAAGACCTGGATCGATCCGGCGACAGCGGAGACTGACATGGCAGCGGCCCGCCGCGAAGCCGAGGCGCTGAAGGCCGTGGGTGGTGAGACCCTGGTGCTGGCCTGCGGTCGGCGACCAGTTATGGGTTATACCACTGAGCAGTTCCGCCGACTGGCTGCAGCGCTCAACCGTATCGGTCGCTACTGTCGGGATCGGGGGCTGGCGACGGGGCTGCATCCCCACACGGGCACGGCCATTGAGACGCGGGAGGACATCGACACCATCATGGAGTTGCTCAACCCGGAGGACGTCGGGTTTGCGCCGGACACGGGTCAGATTGCCAAGGGGGGCAGTGACATCCTGGAAGTGCTGCAGACCTACCGCACGCGCATTACGCACGTGCACCTCAAAGATTGGGGTGGCTCGTACGAGCACAGCGCTGACGGCAAGGAGATCGACGCGACCGGGTACGTCAACTATGTGCCGGTGGGCAGCGGGGTGCTGCCGATCCCGGCGCTGCTGAATATCTTGCTTGAGGACTCCTTTGCCGGCTGGGTGAACGTCGAGCTCGACGGGACGCCGCGCGCTCCTCGCCCACCGCGCGAGGCGGCAACGATGAGCCAGCGCTACCTCCGCAAAGCTCTCGGGGACCGCGTCGCGTGGCGTCGCTAAGATGAACCTGTGCGGGTTACTGGCACGTCCACGATGGTGTTGTGTGCGCGTACTGCAGGGCAAGACCAGCGCTCTCTACGTACTGGGCAGCTCGGAGGACCAGGTCTGATCCTCCAGGTGTGAGTAGACCGTTTCGGAAACAGCAACTGGCAATACTTCTCCCGCCCCTTGCTGGCTTTGGGGGCGGGAGAAGTATTGCCAGGATCAGGTGGCTATGGCTGCGTCAGCGTGTAGCTGACTGCGTTTGATGAGTAGTTGAATACCTGGATGGTCACCGCTCCAGCACCGACCGTGGGCGTCACGGTGAGCGCGGGTGCGTCATTGCTGACGGCGTCACCCAGACTGGTGCTGGTAGGCGTGACGTGTCCCAGAAGAGCACCGCCTTGGTAGACATCGATGCCGATCTGGTGTGCCGCGACGGCGGTGTGTGGTCCCACACTCAACGTCAGGGTAAGCGCTGCGCCCGATGGCTGGACAATCTCGTAGGTAGCGAAAGCACCACCGCTGTTGCTGGCGAGCGTTCCACTCTGCTGGACCGAGAGCGTCGTGGCGGCTGCGGCAGCTGCGTTCGTTGTGGGTTCACCAGTCACTGGGTCGAGAAGGAAGTCACCGGTGTGCGGTAGATCAGTGAAATCGAACATAGAGTCGATCGAGCCTGCCAGCGCGTCAAAGGAGCCGTTGCCAATCCGCCCCAGGGACCAGTTGTCTTCGATGAAGCGCAGGATCGAGGACTGATCCGTCACGGAGTGGTCGACGAAGTTCACCCGAGAATAGGGCGAGATGACGAGGAGAGGGATGCGAGGGCCGTAGCCGCAACGACCTTGAGGCTGCCCGGCTTTTCCCGTTCCACACGATCCGGCTCCTGCAAGGGCGTCCAAGGGCGACGTGGACTGGTTCACGATGGGCCCAAGAACGTGATCGTACCAGCCGTCGGGGTCGTCGTAGTTGATGATGATCGCTGTGCTGCTCCAGAAGGATGATTGCTCAATGCGGTTGATCGTGTTGACGAGGAAGGCTTGCTCGTCAAGCGGGTCAGAGTAGCCAGTGTGGTCATCCTGGTAAGCCTCGGCCTTGAGGAAGCTCACCGCTGTTCGGAGGAATCAGACATCGGGTTGACGGCTCCGTGCTCGGCGCTGTGCGAGAAGAGCGCTCACTTGGCAGTGGCTCTTGTGGTGCGTATGCTGGTGCCGGCGGAAGATGTTCTGTGAATTGCTCCCGTCTCCCACGGTTCAACGAGACACCGGAAAGCATACTGACCACGCGCCAGGATGTCAGACCGTTGCCATCTGGGCTTTCCTGTCGATACCGGCAGCGCTGCACACGGTCAGATTGGGAGCGGCGTACTGCCTGTTGCAGGGTCTTGACCACCAATCCGGCACAGTGGTATAGATATGATAGTGAGAATATTCTCATTTTTCTTGCGGAATAGAGTACTTGACACGGTGGGAATCGATCTATGGAATCCGTCCTCAGGCTTGCCAGCCGGCACCATTTTGCTCACGGCGTTTCTTCTTGGCGTAGTCCACGGCCTCACACCCGATGAGCACACCTGGCCGATTACCTTCAGCTACGCTATCGGTAGCTACTCCACGAGGAGCGGACTGCTCTCCGGCATTGCTTTTTCAGCGGCGTTCGCTGTGCAGCGTTCGCTCGTCAGCATGCTCGCTTACTTGGTATTGGCGCGCTGGTTTCAGTTAGAATTCGATAATGGTATAGTCTACGTACTCGTCGGTCTGGTCATGGCTGTAGCAGGTGGTTATGTGCTGCGCGTTGGCCATAACCTCCAC
Source organism: Chloroflexota bacterium (assembly GCA_023381895.1). Next base: position 6,410 of record JAMCTA010000137.1, on the reverse strand, counting down.
CTCCATTTGCCATTGGTTAGGCGGGGTGAGAACTGGCTCGGCACTGTGACGGACGCTGCAGTGCCCCGCCCTGTGACTCCGCTAATGGCGGCTCTCCATGGCTTTCTTGCCGGCTTCGGCGTCGGTGCCTTCGCAATGATCCTCTATACGACCCTGGCGCCGTCCATGCCGAGCCTCGTTACTTCCTGGCTGCCTGGTGCAGCCTTCGGATTGGGTACCATGGCAGTGCAAGCCGCGGCTGGCGCCGGCTTTGGGTGGTGGATTCGACGCCGCCATCTCCCGGAACAGGTTGGCGCTCTCCTGGCACGTCGCGTCGCTGGTATGACCCTCTTCTGGGGTGGGCTCGCTTTCACCGTCGCTGGCCTCCTCACGCTCTTCGTTGCCAGCTTCGCTTCCTGGCAGATTAGGACGCCTCTTCACATCCACAACCTGCACCATCTCGGGCTCGGTTTTGTTCTGGTGTTGATCGTTGTGCTGGGCATCGGTGTCGGAACGCTAATGCTGGGCTTGCGTGAGGCTACTCGCTATCGCGCACCGTCGCCTGCGGACAGTGTCACAGATGCCACCAATGAGTGCTCCCTGATATCGTTCCGCGGCTTGTCGACAGACCAGCGAAGCTGACCAGTTTCAGTCACCGGAATGCACTGAGAGGAACACTAGTCGCGCGGCCGGTGCTCAGCGTCGTATGGTAGAGTGTCACAATCGTTTCAAGCAATGTTAGTGACATGACATGCAGGCCTATTCGTGACTGAGTCGAGCCAGTCCTGGCAGCTCTTGATCTATCGCGTGCCGCAGGATCCGCCTGGCCGGCGCACCTACGTGTGGCGCCACCTCAAGCAGCTCGGGGCTGTCTACCTCCAGCAGGCGGCAGTGATCCTCCCTGACCATCCAGACACGCGGGGAGCACTGGCGGAGCTCGCTCAGCGCATACGCGCTATGGGGGGTGACGTTTCTTTGCTCCTGACGTCCTCACCGGACCGCGAGTGGGAGCAGGACATCATCCGGCGCTTCAAAGAAGCTCGCGACGAAGAGTACACCGAGCTTATAGAAGGCGTCGAGCGCCTGGAAGACGAGATCAGACGCGAGCAGCACAAGGGCAAATATACCTTCGCCGAGCTCGAGGACATCGAGTCTGATTGGGAGAAGCTGCAACGCTGGCAGGATCGTATTCAGGCGCGTGACTTCTTCGAGGCACCCCTGCGAGCCAGCGCCCACGCCGCAGTTGAACGCGGACGAGAGGCTCTCGACGCATTCACCGGTGAGGTCTACCGCCGGGAACAGGGAGGAGAGAGCAACCGTAATGGTAGCGGCTAGCAACCTTCACGGTGTTGAGGTTCCCTGGCACAGCGAGTCCGCAAGTGACACCCTGACCCAGCTGGACACTGACGCGCATCAGGGACTGTCTACGCTGGAGGCTGTTGCCCGCCTCGAACAGTGGGGAGCTAACGTCCTTGATCCACCGCACCGCTCGCGCTGGTGGAAAGAACCGCTGGAACCGCTTACCGAGCCGCTTGTGCCATTGCTCCTCGTTGTCGCCGTGCTCTACGGTCTTCTTGGGAAGCTTGCTGATGCGCTGACCATCCTCGTGGTCATCCTGGCAGTGGCGATTGTGGAGTTCTGGAGTGAAGCGCGAGCCAAGCGGGCCATCGGAGCGCTCCGCCATTTGAGCGCTCCGACCGCAAGAGCTATTCGCGGCGGCACAGTGCTGATAGTGCCGAGCGCGGAGCTCGTTCCAGGAGACGTGGTGCTACTGCAGTCAGGCACGCGTGTGCCAGCTGATCTGCGCCTGCTGGAGACCGTCGCGCTCCGCGTGGATGAGTCCAGTCTGACCGGTGAATCAGTGCCAGTGACCAAAGAAGCAGGCTGTCAGCTCGAGCCGCTGACTGATCTGGTGGAGCGGCGCAATCTCACCTTCAGCGGCACACTCGTGACCGCAGGCCATGGCCGTGGCGTTGTGGTTGCCACGGGGCGGAATGCGGAGCTGGGTCGCATCCAGCGGCTCGTGCAGACGGGCCGGCCCCCACGCACACCGTTGCAGGTGCACATGCGTCAGTTGGCAGGATGGTTGGTGTGGGTTGCCATTGGCCTGAGTGTCCTCACCCCGCTCCTCGGAATCGTCGTTGCTCATCTTCCCTTCCAGGACATGCTACTCACCGGTCTGACGCTCGCTTTTGCCACGATTCCCGAAGAGCTACCGATCTTGATCACTATCGTGCTCGGTTTGGGAGCTTATCAGCTCGCGCGCCAGCGAGCGTTTCTCAAGCGACTCCAAGCCGCGGAAACACTCGGGGCGGTGTCTGTTGTGGGTACTGATAAGACCGGCACACTCACCGAGAACCGGATGCAGGTGACAACACTCTGGATGGATGGAGGCGAGTCCCCGTTTCCACCGGCCCAAGACGGGGCGATGCCGAGGCTTCTGGAGCTTGGGAGCCTTGCCAGTGATGCGCAGCTGCAGGTGACTGATGGCCATCTGCAATGGATTGGTGATCCAACCGAGATCGCTCTGCTCGCAGCAGCGGCGACTGCTGGACTCGATGTCGCCAATCTGCACGCACGGGCCGCAATCATTGAAGAGTATCCGTTCGATGATCTGTGGCGCAGTGTCGCTGTGCTCTACGAACGCCACGGTCAGCGCTGGCTCGCCGTCAAAGGCGCTCCTGAACCGGTGCTCGAGCGGTGCTCGCAGCTTCTCACTGCCGGTCGTATCACTGAGCTTGATAGTTCGTCCCGGCAGTGTGTCTGTACTGAGGTGGAGGCGCTGACTCGCCGCGGCTTGCGTGTGCTCGCTCTCGCCGAGCGGCGGATTTCACCCACCCTCTTCACATCCGATGGGAGAGATTCACTCGAGCGGCAGTTGACGCTCGTCGGTCTCGTTGGACTCGCGGATCCCCCACGCCCTGAGGCTGTGGGAGCAGTAGCAGAGCTACAAGCGGCGGGGATCCGGGTCATCATGCTCACCGGTGACCATCCGGTCACGGCCGAAGCCGTGGCGCGACACACCGGGATCGCGTCGGATCGCGTCGTCTTGGGTCGCGAGCTCGCCGGTCAGACCGCCGAGGAGATCGGACGGCTTGCTCGCTCAGCTTCAGTGTTCGCGCGTGTCACTGCCGAGCAGAAGCTGCAGCTCGTACAGGCTCTGCAGGCTCATGGCGATGTCGTAGCGGTGAGCGGAGATGGTGTCAACGATGCTCCGGCGCTGCGTGCTGCCGCCGTTGGTGTGGCCATGGGGCAGACCGGGACCGATGTCGCGCGTGAGGCTGCGGACCTCGTGCTGGGCGATGATCGGCTCGCGACGGTTGTGACGGCGGTGCGTGCCGGACGCACACTCTACGCCAATCTGCGCAAGGCAGTGCGCTACTATCTCGCGGCCAAAGTCGCCCTCGTCAGTGCTTCTCTTGCAGCCGTGCTTCTGCACCTACCTATTCCCTTCGCTCCAGTGCAGATCATCGTGATGGAGCTGTTCATGGACCTGGGTGCGTCGACGACCTTCGTGGCCGAGCCGCCAGAGCAGAAACTCATGACCCAGCCTCCACGGGATGTGTCCCGCCCATTCATCGACCGCTCGATGCAGCTCGGCATTCTTCTGGGTGGTTTGTCGCTGGCGGCAGCCGTGCTGTGTGTCTATGGATGGACCCTTCAGCGCTATGGCTTCCCGGTGGCGCGAACGGCAGCCTTTGCGACCTGGCTGCTCGGGCACGTCGTGATGGCGGCACACATGCGTGCAGAGCATCAACTGCTCTTGCGCACGCATCCTCTGGCGAATCGACCCTTTCTCGGGTGGCTCGCCGGAGTGCTGCTGGTTCTTGCACTGGGTCTCTCCCTCCCCTTTCTCCAGGTGCGCTTGCACCTGCTGTTCCTGCCACTCCTGGCGTGGGGTGTCGTGCTGGCAAGCGCGCTCCTGGTGCCCAGCTGGTGGGAGCTGTACAAATGGATCCGGATTGGTCTTGGCGGAAAAGGTGTGATGAGGTCCGGGTGATCGTGTTCGCCGGAAGCACACGCTGAGAGCACGATCTGGGCGAGGAAAGAGTCAGGGCTGGGCAGCCGCACTTCAACGGCGGGCAGGACCCAGCCGCTGCGGCAGATGCTCCTATGATTCCAGCGCTCTCACGTCGTGCACGAAGTCACCCACGCTGAAGCTTGCATCGAAGGCGAGGCGCAGATGTCCCTGAGGATCGATGACGTAGACAATGGCGGTGTGGTCGACAAGCTGAGGAGATGGCTTGCTCACGCTGCCTGCCTTGCTCGGTGCCTCTGCAGCATCTGCTCCCACGTAGTAGCTCTTCCAGACCGGTATCAGCTGGCTTTCCGTGCCAAGGAGGTAGTGCCAGTTGGGCTGCACCAAACCGTGGGTCTGATCGAAGGCGGCCACGGTCTGCGGTGTGTCCCCCTTCGGGTCTACGCTGACGGCGAGGAGCTCGACTTTCGACTGATCGGACCCCAGGGCATTGTCGGCTTGTGCAAGCTTGCCGGCGATGAGGGGACAGACGTCCGGACAGTGCGTGTAGAGGAAGGTGAGAGCTACCACCTTGCCTTTGAGTGCGGCAAGAGAGATTGTGTGCCCATTGCTATCTTTGAGTGTGAAATCAGCCGCCTTGGCGTTGCCACTGATGGTAGGGCCGATGAGTTGCTGGGCTTGAATATGGAGTGATACGAGCAGCCCAACTGCTGCGCCGACAGCGATGAGCACAGCAGTGAGGACGAGGGGGAGTGCCCAGCGAAAGGGCGAGCGTCTCGATGTTGCCGCCCTCGATGGAAGCTCTGTCACGCGTGTCTTCTTTAGCATGTGCGCTTGCCGGGTCCTTCTGGTGCCAACGTGACTGTGATGGACTAGGGCATCCTTTTATCAGAGTATCGCTTCCTGGGACGGCTCGCAAGAGAAAGCGGGGCACTAGAGCACTGTGGTACTCCGCTCCTTGAGCTGCGCTGCCGCCGGGCGGCAGCGCAGCTCAAGGGCGAGAAGATCGAGAGCAGATTACTGCTTCAGGAACCGCAGCGAGATGAGCCAGCCAGCCACACCCGCCTTGGCGAAGGGCGCCCAGCCTGGAGGGTGCCGTGGCCTATCCTGTAGAGCAAGTCCTCGCAGTTGTGCGCTCGACTGGCAGAGCAACTCGAGTGCTTGATCTAGCCAGCATTAGGAATTCTAGTCTATAATCGAGTAGTCAAACGTTTGTCTTCGTGGAACCTGGTACCCATTGCATATCGTGGTCGGTCGAACACACCGCTCTGGTGCAGTGAGGCGCGACGGAGGTCCGCAAGCTTGTGTTGGAGGTATAGCTCCAGAAAGGAGACACTAGTGTCGGTGCAGCATCGTGTCAGCAGAAGAGCCGTTGTCATTCGTGGTTTCGCCTTCGTAGGCGCCGCTGCCGCCCTGCCCTTGCTCGCGGCGTGCGGCTCATCGGCGAGCAGTACGACGAGCACGACGAGTTCTGCAGTAGCGAAGTCCCAGGCGGCCACAGCGAGCCAGGGTGCAGCCACATCTGCTCAGGTGCAGGCTCCGGGCACGGCAAAAGGCCAGGTGACGTGGCTGGTTCCGGAAGATCCGCTCCTCGACAAGTTCTCGCGCAACGGGATCGTTCCTGACTTCAAGAAGGTTCAACCGAATATCGAGGTCCAAGTGGTGTCGCCAGGGAGTACTGCGTATGGGCAGAAGCTCCTGGCCCTTGTCGCTGCGGGATCCGTGCCTGAAGTCTACACCGATTGGGGCAACACTGGCTTCTATACGTTAGTGCATCACAACCTGCTCACTGACCTGACAACCTACTTCAGCCAGGCAAAGGTAGATCCAAGCTATCTGCTCGACATCTACCGCAAGGAGTACACGGTTGACGGAAAGCTCTTGGCCATTCCGTGGAACAGCAATCCGAACTTCCTCGTCTACAACAAGACGCTCTTTGACAAATACAACGTTCCCTTGCCACCGAGCGATTGGAATGACAAGACGTGGACGACAGACAAGCTCCTCGAGGCTGCCAAGGCGCTCACACATAAGACAGGCAATCCCTCGACGACGACCTATGGGCTCATCATGGGATCTGGTGCACTCGGCTCTTTGGGCTGGTTATGGAATGCCGATCCTTTCAACGATAAGGGCGGCCCACAAGATTCGCCGATCTACCAGGGCAAGCTTCCAGCGCAGGTCTATCCAGACCGATCGGGCATGGTGGATGCTATGACCTGGCTCGCTGATCTCACGCTGAAGTATCAGGTGAGTCCCACACCAACGGACGCCCAGGCGCTGGCATCTCAAGGCAATCCCCTCTTCAGTGGTAGGGTGGGCATGGTCGAGGTTGCTGCGGGCTGGCTGGAGCGTCAGGCGGCGGTGGCGAAGCCCCACTTCCAGTGGGGTGTTGCTCCCTTCCCGTGGGGACCAGGTGGCAAGAACACCTCGCAGCGTGAAGACAATGCCT
>JAMCTA010000102.1 GCA_023381895.1 Chloroflexota bacterium | reverse complement strand
TGCCGATGATAACGCCAGTCATCTTCTTCAACCTCATCACCTCGATGATTGGAACCTTCCAGATCTTCGTCGGCGCCTACGTCATCACACAAGGCGGACCAAACTACGCTTCATATTTCTACGTCCTCTATCTCTACCAGGAGGCGTTCCAGTACTTTCACATGGGTTATGCGACGGCTCTTGCTTGGGTTCTCTTCCTGGTTATCTTCGTTATGACCGTCCTAGCGTTCTGGTCGTCACGTCACTGGGTGTATTACGAAGGATTTCGATCACGCCCCTGAGCAGCACCATTGTTATGGAGGTGGAGCACCGTGGCAGCGAAGGAGGAGCGACCGGCCGCACGGGCGTTGCCGCTCACCGTGCCAGCGTTTGGCCGGTTATTTTGGACACGCTTTTGGCGGGCGGTCGCGACGCTCGTGGTCGCCGTCGGGGCCGTCTTTCTCTTGGCGCCGCTCGTCTGGATGCTCTCGACGTCGCTGAAAGCACCGGGGCAGGTGCTTCTGCTGCCGCCCGCGTGGCTTCCTCACCCGATCGTCTGGCGCAACTATCCTGATGCGCTCAGCTTTATGCGCGCTAGCGTAGTCTATCGCAACTCCGCCATCATCACCAGTCTCAATGTTCTCGGACAGGTCATGTCATCCTCTCTGGCTGGTTTTGCCTTCGCCCGGCTGCACACACCGTTGAAGAATGCGCTGTTCGTGCTCGTACTCAGCACTATCATGCTGCCGTTTCAGGCCGTGCTGGTGCCCCAGTTCATCCTCTTCAAATACCTAGGCTGGATCAACACGTTCTTCCCGCTCATCGTGCCGGCCTTCCTCGGAGGCCCATTCTTCATCTTTCTGATGCGCCAGTTCTTTGCGTCGCTGTCGTCGGAGCTTGATGACGCGGCACGGATCGATGGCTGCGGCTACTTCGGGCTGTACTGGCGCATCGCCCTGCCGCTCTCTCTGCCAGCCGTAGGTGTGGTCGCGATCCTGACCTTCATGGGGTCATGGAATGATTTTCTCCACCCTCTGATTTACCTGAACTCGGCCTCGCGTTATACGGTGGCGCTGGCGCTCCAGAACTTCACCGCGGATTACGGCATGACTCCGTGGAACCTATTGATGGCGGCTTCTCTGGTCGCCTTGTTGCCGTGCATCATCCTCTTTTTCATCGCGCAGCGTTTCTTCATCCAGGGAATCGTCGTCACGGGCGTCAAAGGTTAGTAGCTTGGAGCGCAAGGAGAAAGTCGTGCAAGGTCCATCGATCCAACATCACCAGGAGCAGCATCCACGCGGGAGCTGCACCCGTCGCCAGCTGCTGGGAGTCGCTGCAGCGTTTGCCGGCGTTGGCCTACTCACCGCCTGCGGCGGGACGCAGGCATCCACAGCGACGTCGACCACGGCGCGCACCAGCAGCGCGGCCACATCAGCAACGTCACACGCCAGCAGCGCGGCGGCGAAGCCGGCGCCAGCGGCAGCGAGCGCTTCTTCAGCTTCTGGGCAGCTTACCTGGCTCATGCGCAGCGCTCCGCCAGAGAACAAGTGGGAGCGGCAGACGGTCGCCAGCTTCCAGAAGGACCATAAGAACATCAAGGTGGAGCTGATTATCGTGCCCTATGCTCAGGTCGATCCGAAGCTCACCACCATGGTCGCGGCGGGCACGCCACCGGACATCTTCTCGGAGTTCGGCTCATCGGGGTTCGCCGACTACTTCGCCCGTGATCTGCTGCTGGACCTCACCCCCTATTTCACCGCCGACAAGTTCGACCTCAATCGCTTCCTACCGGGCATCATCGACATCTACAAGCGCAACGGCCGGCTCTATCACATGCCCCAGGTCACGAACTTCGGGGTGATGACGGTCTACAACAAGGACCTCTTCCAGGCTGCCGGTATCAAAGACCTGCCGACGAGCTGGAGCGACACGAGCTGGAACTGGGACACAATGGTGAGCTACGCCACGAAGCTCACCAAGAACTACGGTCAGGGGACCAACGCCCAGTACGGTGTGAACGTTGGTTGGCTCCAGAATCTCTGGGGTCTGGCCTATCTCTGGAAGGACGATCCCTTCCTCCACGAGGAGTACACCACCGGCATCGCGCCGACAACCCAGCTCGACCATCCGGGCGTCATCGCCTCGGCCCAGGCCGCTGCAGACCTGGCGAATAAGCACAAAGTCGCGCCCACCCCTGCCGACGTGCAGACGATGGGCGCCGTCGGCGACATCTTCAGCACCGGGAAGATCGGCATCGAGTTCAACGTGCCAACGATCGCCTACCAGAACTTCCAGCACGCGCCCTTCAAGTGGGGCCTTGCGCCGATCCCCCGGCAGAAGGCGAACAAAGTGAGCCTCTACAACGGCTGCTGGTTCATCGAGCGCCAGACTAAGGCTCCGGAGGCCTCCTGGCAGTTCCTGACCTACCTGGTCAGCGACCCGGTCGCCACACAGATGAGCGAAGTTGCGGGATTCCTCGTCCCCTTGAAGTCGCAACTGGATCCCTGGCTCAAGCAGTTCGTGTCGAAGACCGGGATGACGCTGGCGGAGCTCCGGGAGGTCATCACCTCAGCGGATACAGTCGGGGTCGAAAACGTGAACCATCTCTTCGTCGACTGGCCCGAGATCTCGAATACGTTGACGCAGGGTCTCGACACCCTCTGGACAGGCAAGGCGAGCGCCCAGCACGCCATCGCGGCAACGAAGCCCCCGGTCGATGCCGTGGTTGCCAAGACCTACAAGGAGTACAAGGGCAAGCCGGGTGGGTAGCTTTGTATTTCCTAGGCGCCCAGTTTGCTCAGCGCTAGGAAAGGTCGCAATAGTGACGCGTTCAGTCAGACGGAGGATGCGAACGTAAGGGGGCGTGTCCGCTAGAGCGGCGCAGGCGCTTCCACAGCGCACGCGCCCCCGGGACGACGTAGGTAACGGCGCCACGCCCGCTCTGTCCTAGCGTCTCCTCAGGGCGCTGCAACGGCAGCCGGATGGTCACGAGCGTGCCCCGTCCCCGTGCACTCCCGACATCGATTTTTCCGCCGTGCGCTGTAACGAGCGAGCGTGCGATAGCCAGTCCAAGGCCGCTGCCACCTGTCGGCCGGGCGGGATCAGCCCGATAAAAGCGATCGAAGACTTGCTGCAGCGCTTCTGACGGAATGCCTGGGCCGTTGTCCTCCACCTCGAGCTGGGCTTGATGACCGTGAGCGCCGAGACGCACCGTCACCGAGCTGCCGGGCGCGTGCTTGAAGGCATTGTCGAGCAGGATCAGAAGGAGTTGCTGGAGGCGATCGGGATCGCCTTCGATCCACAGTGTCTCTGGCGGCCCATTATAGCTGACGCTGGCGCCGTGCTCAGCAGCAAGCCGCTGAACGCGGCGAACGACGTCACTCGTGAGTACTGCCAGATCCACCTCACCCACAGCGAGGGTCAGCTCTCCGAGGTCGGAGCGCGCGAGGGTGAGTAGGTCAGTCGTGAGCCGCTCGAGCCGCTCGAGCTCGGCCCGCAGGTCTTGCAGAAGCTGATCGTCATCAGCGTTCACACCGCTCAAGTGGCGCTGCAAGAGCTCCACAGCCACACGCAAGGAGGTGAGTGGAGTACGGAGCTCGTGGGCGGCGTCGGCCACAAACGTCTGCTGGCGACCAAAGGCCTGCTGAATCGGCACAAGGGCACGACCGGCCAGGAACCAGGCGCCACCGAGCAGGAGCAGCATTCCGCCGGCACTCACCAGCCCTAAGGTTGCCACCTGTTGGAACAGCGTACGCTGTTCGATGCTGAGGCTCTGACCCACGATGAGCACGGTGTTGCTCGAGAAGTCGAACAAGACCGGACGGACGTAGAGGCGGAGGGGCCG